>QQSG01000060.1:1902-13782 GCA_003602665.1 Candidatus Poseidoniales archaeon | reverse complement strand
GCTCCAAGTTGACCCAATTGGTCGAGAACATTCCGCATACGTCTCAACATTGTAATTGAGCGATCGTAATCTTCGAGAATGCCTTCCAAATCCAATATGAGATGGCCTACTGTTTCACCAAGTTGGTTTTCCAATCGCTGTTGGACAGACCATCGAGCAAGTCCTCGTACTGCTCCTGCAGTTTGGGGAACTTGTCGTTCAAGAAGTGTCATTACTTCACTGCTCAGGAGGTTTCGTGGGGTTGCAGCAATATGATCTACTGTGGATTGAACAATTTGTAATGCACGTTCCACCGCACGATCGAGAAGAATTACAGAGTATCCAAGAGTACGAGCTTGCTCAAGACGCTCGATAACAGGGCCCAGTCCTCTGAAGGTTGAATCATCGTTAAGCAATGCTTGAGCGAGTGGTTCTTCGGAAAGACGTGCTCTCAATCGTTCTGCTTCAGCAATGTCAGAAACAGCCTCTTCATGTGCTTCTGTAAGGGCTTCTGCTCGACTAATTAGACCTGACAATTCCGTTTCTGCGTTCCCTCTTCGTGCACCTAGGTTGCCCAATTCGGTCAAGATGTCTCTTCGTTCGGTCATCAGTTCTCGCATTTCTGAATGAAGTTGCATTCTGCGTGCTTCATCTTCAGCAAGTCGATGGCGTTCTTCTTCTGCTCTTCGCCGACTGGCGATGGTTTCTGCATCGATTTGGTCAAGTCTTGCCTCTGCTGCACGAACTTTTTCTTCTGAAACATTGGATTTACTTGCCGCACTGGCTTGACGTTCTCGCATTGAAGCGATTTGTTCTTCAAGAGCACGTAGTCGTCGTTCTTCCGTATCGATTTGATCACGGACAGATGATAACTTCTGGGCATTCGATTCTAGTTCTGCTCGTGTGGAGGCTTCATTCGATGAGAGTTCTTCTAATTCATTTCGAAGTGCTTCACTGCTTGTTGCGTTTCCAAGAGCCTTGGCCAGTTCTCCAGCACGTTCGCTCAATTGATGTTCAAGTTCACTTACACGTCGCAATAGCCGGTCTGCTCGTTCTTCTGCTTGTTCCATTCGAGTTCTTGATTCTGAAACAGTGACTTGAACTCGATTGAGTTCATCGTTCTTTGACTGAATTGTAACAGATTGATCTCCTGACGACTCCTTGATTTCATCAAGTCGAATAAGGGCCTCAGTTCTCTGCTTTTCTGAATCTTGTAATTGAGTGGTTAATCCAGCATTTGTTCGCATCAGTGAATCTGAGCGTAGTTCGGCCTCTTCTAGACGACGTCTCAATCCAGCATCAACACCAGCAACTGGAGAGGCGGCTGGCAAACCCTTGCTCGAATCAGCTCCATCGATTTGAATGGAAACTTTACTTCGATGTTGTCGAACAAGATCGAGACCGATTTCAAACCCATACATGGTCATGAGCCGATGCATCATGGTTTCTTTGCGCTTTTCAGAACGTGTTCGTACAGAGGATAGTGCTTCTACAAAACTTTCCAGAGAAAAGGATTCAACATCACCTGTTGAAGAGGAAACAGTGGTTCCTGAAGCAAGACGATGGAGTTTCAAAATACGCTTACTTTCGGTTAACCCCATCATAGCATCATCAAAGGATTGTCCATTTGCAGCCATTGCCACAGGAATTCCTTTCACAACTGCAAGGGATACTGCCTTGTTGCTTGCACCTGCTTTGAGATGGCCTGTGACTTGTTCTTCTAGTGCAGCAGCAAGCATGGACATTACTGCGTCAGAACCGCCCTTTCCTTCTCTGAGGATGAATCCATCAGGGAGCGTGGCTGCGCCTTCAGCATAGGTGCCAATCTCTCCATCAAGTTGAGCAGTTAGATCCGTCAGAAGACGTGCATGATTTGTATCAAGTTCCGTCCAAATTGCGATAACAATCGAACTACTTGATGCAAGTAGTACTGAGGCATCTCCCATCTTCAGAGTAGCATAACCTTGTTCAGTACCGCCTAAGGCTGATTGATGTGATGACATCGAATCAGAAAGAGATGAGATGCTTGAAGCAAGTTCTTCTGCTTTACCTGGAAGATTGCCCGCACTATCGATGAGAATTCCCTGATCTGCTGCAAGTGCCCCTCGAACGTGGTCATACCCTTCAAGCGTGGATAGAACAGCAGAAATATTTCGAGCGAAGAGTCGATCTGTTAACGATGAGCCTGAAGAAAGACCTTGAACATCCGCTTGGAATTCAAAAGCCTCGGGGATGAGGGTTGCCAGTGAGCCTAGACCTCTGAGTGAACAAGCATAGCCAACAAGTCGGTGTGTTCCTTCTTCTGCTGCTTCCAAGGCCTTCCGTGCATCGGCTCCTCCGAGAAGTTTTGTTGCACTGTCGCCTTCGCAAAGCCATCCAATAATCCGTCCAGCTCGTACAAGCCGGTGGCCATAGGGGGTCTTCCTTCGACCCACCCACGTGGTAATGTAGCCGTTTTCAAACGGTTGAATCGTACCCGAAGTTACGTTTAATTCTTCATCAATTTGTTCGCTGTGTGGTAAATCAAACATCAAATCACCTGTGGTTTTGTTGCGTTTATTCGCTGTCGTTGGCGTGTAAGTTGGTAACGCCAGATACCTTTCGTACCGTTTTTGCCTGAAATAGCAGCAAAAATGCCGGTATCAATCTGGTCAATGACAGTAAGTCGTCTTGATTCAACCCAAACTTCATGCAGTTCTCCAAGTCCTAAAGAAGTGGCAACTGAAGCACATTGAGCCCACTCAGCACGCTGTACTTGGAGTGATTCTGGCCATCGTTTTGTCGAAGCATGCTCATTTCCAAACTGATCGAAAATCCGAACATGACGTGCATCTTTGATTTCACAAAGACCTGAAAAAACACTGTCCAGCATGGTTGCTCAAACCTCTTCACAACAGCGTACCATTCAAGAACTTTCCCGAAACTATTCCCCCGTAGGGGGATTTGTCGACCTGTTTGAAAATCCCAACTGCATTTTGAGATTTCATTAGGCGCGGATAACTTAGTGTTCATGTTTTACCGCGCTTTGTCATCATCAAATTATTTAATTCATAATGAATTTATCAATTGAATTTTACAATTTTCAATTGAGGTTTTGATTTATCATTACGTTCCCATCGGAGGCGTTTAATGGTGGAATTGAGACGAATTACCATGGCGGAACCCACGCAGGCACTTTTTCAGGCACCTGTCTGTGATGTCTGTGGGAAGGATGCCGTAGTCGAGCAAGCCTACTCGGGAAGAGTTCTATGTGGTTCTCACCTTGAACAATCAATCCGTAAGAAGGTTGGAAGGGAATTGCGTAAGCAACTTATTCTCGATAAATCAAAAGGTACAACAATATTCGTGGCTATTTCTGGAGGAAAAGACTCTGCTGTGTTGCTCACTTTGATTGTCGATCTCGTCGGTAAGCGTCGAGATGTCAGAATTGTTGCAGGCTGTGTAGATGAAGGAATAGAAGGATATCGTCCTCCGTCAATGCAGTGTGCAATCGATCTTTGTGAAGACTTGGGTGTTGAATTCATCACCACCTCATACGAATCACTTGAATTCCATCAAATGGACGAAGTTGTTCGCCGACTGCCTATGGTTACCGAGAAAAACGCAGGAGCCTCGACAATGCCATGTTCTTACTGTGGTGTGTTTCGAAGACAAGGAATCAATGCACTTGCTGCACAAGTCGATGCTGATGTCATGGCTCTTGGACATAATCTTGATGATATGGCTCAGACAGTTTTGATGAATATGGCAAACGGAGATATCGACAGAACTCTTCGACTCGCACCTCATACGGATTCCCCAGTCGATGGACTGCCTCCAAGAATCGTTCCACTCCGTTGGATCCCAGAGCAAGAGATTCATCTCCTTGCAATGCACAAACAACTTCCAATGCATCATGAAGAATGCCCCTATGCTCAAGGAGCTCTTCGGTGGAGGTATCGGGATCTTGTCGCACAAATGGAGCAAGATGTTCCAGGTACTCGTCATAGCCTCGTTCGAATGGCTGATAATATCAAGATGGTTGCGAAACAGGAACCAGCTCCAGTTCGTTCTCATCCAATGAAGTGTGAACGTTGTGGTTCTCCTACTTCTGGTGCAACGTGCAAGGCATGCGACATGCGAGATTTACTCGATGTCGATTTAGAGTAGATTGTGAATCAATTCGTCCAAGTCTTGTGGTCGTTGGCAATAATGGCAACGAAGTGTCAGTGGATCGGTACTTGTGACTCGTAGTCGATGTGGAAGTGGCTCGCGCAGGTTTTGTGTAATGCAGTTCGAGAACGTGCACTGAACAACATTGCGTACTTCTTTTCCAAGATTGACTTCAAGTTTCTCTGCAACAGTATATGCGCGAATAATCGCAATACTGGAATCAGGCGCTACAAGAGCAAGACGATCTAATTCAGTCTGTGTCAATTCACGGTCTTCGACCTTGACGATATCCTTTGAACCCATCTTCTTCGAAGGAACGTTCATGACTAGGGAAACAGGTACAGAGGTATCTCGAGCGATGTTAAGCAGTTCGAGAACCTTCAGTGATTGACCTGATGGAATGTGATCAATAACTGTTCCATTTCGAATTGCAGTGACTCTTCTCATGTTATGTTCATCAGCCATCAAGCCTCACCTCCTTGAATTTCAGCAGGAACTTCGATGTTCAACAATCTGCAAAGAAGAGCCATTCGAGCGACAACACCATTGAACGCTTGTTCGAAATATCGAGCATGTCGAGTGGAATCAACGCTTGGATGAATCTCATCAACACGAGGGAGTGGATGCATGATGATCATCTCAGCTTTGACGTTCGCAACATCACGGGCATGAAGTTTGTAGGCTCCAGCAACCTTTGTGTATTCATCTTCATCAGCAAAGCGTTCTTTCTGGATACGTGTCATGTAGACGACGTCCGCATCGTTGATGTTCCCAAGCAAATCCTCTGTTTCGATAACATCTGCGCCATGTTCTCGCAAATCCTCGATAATTTCAGCAGGCATACGAAGGAGTTCAGGTGAAGCAAGAATCAATTTGCAACCAAATCGAACCAATGCATGAGATAGACTGTGGACGGTACGCCCATATCGTAGATCTCCAGCAAGGACAACAGATAATCCTTCAAGTGTGCCATGCGACTGCAAAATTGTGAACAGGTCGAGCATTGTTTGTGTTGGATGATGGCCAGCACCATCTCCGCCGTTTAGAATTGGTACGCGAGCAGCATCCTGAGCGTATCGTGCAGCACCCTGTCTTGGATGTCGCATAGCGATTATGTCCGTGTAGCCATCAACCATCTGGATGGTATCGAACAGTGTCTCACCCTTTACTACCGAGGATGTTTTTACATCACCTAAATTGACCACATCACCGCCTAATCGCTTCATTGCAGTCTCAAAGGACATGCGTGTACGGGTGCTTGGTTCGAAGAAAAGGTTCCCTAGAATCTTCCCTTCGAGTAGAGGGAGATAGGTCTCCCCTCGTGCAACTGGAAGCAATCTTGCAGCATCATCCAAGATGCTGAGAATGTCTTCATTGGTTAAATCGTCCATCGTGATGAGCCCTTTCATTTCAAGTCCCCTTCTGTGCAACCATCCAAGCATACCCATGAACATTGTTGCAGATTCGGATGCAAACCGTCGGTGGTTTCATGACGAAAACACCCGTCCGTCAACTTATGCTCTGGGGAGATGTTGAGGAAGCCATCAAGGCTGAACGTCTCCTTCGTATCCAGCGAATCGAGCGGCTGAGTACAATTTGTGCCCTAATGTGTCTTGCTGGAGCAGTATGGCTGGCTTGGCCTACNCTCAAGGAGGCCTTTTCCGGGGATGCAGAACTTCTTTCAGGTTTAGGGATGCCAATACTCATCATCCTTTGGGGGATTGTTCTCCAAGACTTAATTCTCGATGATCCAAAGGCAAGAACACGTGTTGGTGCAGCATGCAGTATGTTTTGGCCTCTGTTGATGATGTTTGCAATCCGTTCTTATGGGACAAACTTGAGCGAAATACTCGCTTGTGTACTCTTATTTGCTCTTGGTTTTGCGATACTGCAAGGTTCAGCAAAGACACTTCGTGGTGGAATCGATGTCATGCGATTCCGGGCAATGATGACCGCTCTTGGGGGTCTTACCGTCCTTGGAGTTCTTGTTGGAGATCGGGCAGAAGAAACATGGATTCAATCTCCAAGTGATTGGTTACATCCTTTGCTAACAGTAGTTGTTCTCCTTCAAGTCGTTTATCTCTGGATTGCTGGAGACAATTTGCGTCATGAAAGAAAGGCTTTCAGGACAGAACTTGATCGACTCGAAAATCGAATTCTCATCCTTCGCTCAGAAGGAGCAGCAGTAGATCAAGCAAGCAGTTTGGTGACAACGGCTAAGGAAGAAGGGCACATCGATCCTGCTTTCGGTATGCGTCTTCTTGCAGAAGCAGAAGAAGACATTGAACGTTCACTTTCTCTTGCAGGAGACGTCGATGTTGTTCGCACAGAGGCTCTTGCAGTCATTGAACACGCCGAAGATCTCACTCCTCTTGCGAAGCGTCCACGTAAATCTTACGAGATGGGTCAAAGAGAAGCCTCTCTTGGATCGTTACGAGAAGCTGAGGCATTGTACCGTCAAGCAAAGATTCGAGCACAAGAAATTGTTACCTGGTGGGCTCAGGCAGAGGGAGCAATCAATCATGCAAATGAATTACTAACAGGCCAATCAGGTGCTGCTATCGACAATATGAGAGGAATCATTCGAGATGCTCGTAAACAACTCGAGCGAGAAGCTCCAAAGAAAGCATTCGAACTGGCTGTTGTTATTCCAATCCAACTACAGGCAGATGGAGATGCAAAGGAACGTGCAGAAGTCGTCTTGAAAGATGCTGCTAAGGCTCTAAAAGCAGCAGAAGGATTCGATACTTCTGATCTTGAACATCGAATGGAGCAAGCCGAATCAGCACTTGAAGCAGGCGATACTGGACAAGCCATCGGTCTTGGAGAAGGTATCATGCGAGTCATTAATGTTGAACGAGAGGCAATGGATAGTGTCCGTCGAGCCCTACGTCAACGAAAGAAACTCCTCGCTCGATTTGAAGAATTTTCAGATTCAGACAAGTGGATGCTTCGCTTCACGTCCGTTCAGAAAGCAGCAGATGAGCGCCAATGGAGTCATGCTGCAACTCTTCTTGAACGTTTAACCATCGATCTAGACGCTCTTGGCAATGAACAAGATGAAGCAAACACATTACTCACATTCGTTCAAGAAGAATGGTCAGTACTTCGCAATCAATGTGAAGCATCGAATCTCCCTCCAACCGATGAGGACATGAAGAATACAGATGCGGCGATTGCTCTTGCTACAGACCGTCTCAAAGAAGGACAAGTTGCAGATGCATTGGAACAACTTGGTCAGGCAGATGCAGCGATGGAACGTCTTCGAAGGCGCGTCTAATCAAAGAAGGCCTCTATTCTCAAGGGCTTCAATATTAAGGCCCGCTGGAAGGCCTAGGTCAACAGGCATTCCTCCAATTGTAGCAATGATTCCATAGAGATGGAGATACAAACCAACCGGTGCCTCCTTCTCATTGGAATTGTATGGAATTCGCTTCCAAGCAGATCGCTTGTTGTAATATTTTGAGACGGATTGGTCTGGTGAGTGTGTAATCCATACGTTTGCAACTGCAGCATGTTTGAGAATACGAGAACTACTCAATCGCGGAGAGACTTGAACAGTATGGACGAGTGGCCAATCTTTCACCCAATCTCCTCCTGAGTCAATGAGCATTGTAATGCCGGTCGATTCGCTTCCCATCGCATCCATGTGTCCTAATTCATGAAGGATTCTAACCAGAGATCGTACATGGGGGTGTCGAGGCTCAGCAGTACGCAATTCACGAGCAATACGAATCGCAGTGTTTGGACGATTTGCATCAAGGTGCATAAGCGCAAGAACCACCTTTCCTTGGGACCAAGACGAAGTTGGATAGTCTGAATGAGTCTCAAATTTCTTCATGAAATCTTCAAGCATTGTAATCGCTTCTTCATGACGACCGGCTAAACGCATTCTTGCACAGTCTCCAAGCAACATCATTCTGTATGGTGGAGAATTCTTCGTCGCCTTTGCAGGACGAGGTTCGCCAATCGAAGTACGACGTAACAAATCGATGTTTCTTCTCATTAGTGGATCGATACTAAGAATTGGTTGAGATGTTACAGGAACCTCTCTCTTCCGATTAAGAACAGCCGCAAACCAATGCAGGCGAGCAGCTTCAACATCACTCTTGTTGAGGAGAGAAAGTCGAGGAGCAGCCTCAGGAAGGTCTCGCTGGCTTATGCTTGCAGCAGCCAATACCAAACGAGCAACTTGGGCTTCTCGGCCACCTTGAAGAGCAAGCATGGAGACTGCATACTCTTCAGCCTCTTCCCATCGATTTAATCCCGCAAAGAGTTGCATTCTTGCTCCAGTTTCTCTCAATAAATCAAGACCCTGCATTGAATCTTCACTTGTATTGAGAATATCATCGAATTGTTCGATTGCTCGCGTCCAAGCATCTTTTGCTACTAATTCAGTGAATGGCTTTTGCTTGAGGTAGATCATATCTTCCATTTGCGTTAGCATATCTCTCTGTTCACTGATTGAAGCATCAAAGGAGATGTCATCAAGTTTTGAGCCAACTTGCAGCGATGTTAACCAAATGAATAGGAACCCGATTTGACCACCTGCAGCAAGCATCCACGTCAATTCTTCCATAGCATCTTTGGTAACAACGGTACACAGAGTGTCTTCCCAACTACCACATTGGCCACCTTGTGGTAAGAAACTCGAGTCCCAGAACGTGATCATTGCAAGTGCTAACAAGAGCATGGACTGGCCTGCAAATCCAGTGAAACAAAAGTTCAGAACCTTTGCTTGTTGACTACGCTCAGCTCGTAGTAATCGACTGTCTGCAAGGCGAATGCCGCCTCTTCCAGAAACATCTTGAACATCTAAGAACAGAATTCTTGCGACTTCATAAACGAACAGGAAGCCAACCAAAGCGACGTTGAGAAGAAGGAACAAGAGAATCGCTGAAACCAAAGGAACTCGAAGACCAGGCTCTGAAATGTTAGAGAACAACTCGATAAGGAAGAATCCAAGCACGCCTCCTTCTTCCATAATAGTAGCCTGTTCTCTGTATTCTGGAAGTTCAAGAACACGGTCTGAATGAGTGAATAATTCTGGAGATACAAGAATTGCAACAAGTGAAATCAGCGTATTAATCGCAACAATCGGCATTGCGATTGTGTTGATGTGGACGATTCTTGCAATCACTTGTTGTCGAGCATTAGGAACATGATTGTGGAATGGTGAGGCCTTCCCTTTAGCAATCTGAGATGACGATTGACGCAACGCTTGCCACGATGTACCCAAAACACGTCCATAGGCGATAATGGATGGTGAGAATGCGAGGAGTAGGCATACGCTCAATTTGCGGTCAGAGGAGACGCCTCTTGCATCAAGAATCGTATACAAGATGGCCACTCCACAGAACCAAAACACAGTCAAGGCTACGTAGGCATAAGATCGAGCACGACTCGCATCCTGTAACCGAGCACGTCCATGACCGATTGGCTTGATGATTTGTGCCCCCAAAGAAGAGCCTGAAGAGATGATTGCTGGCCAAACGATGAGAATCAAAGCAAGAGCAATATTTGGAGCATGGTATCCATCACTCCATCCCTGTGAAGTGATAAGATATTCAAAAAAGAGCAAGAGTGCTCCAGTCAGTGCGAAGAGATAGGTTGCAACTCCGAACCGCATCCCTCTACTTTGCAAAAGGTCCCGGGCTTCTCCAAACGTGGAAGTAATCGTATGCACTTCATACCGTTTTGGTCCCGTTTCAAAAGCAACCTGCAAACCTCGTAATTGACGGGGGACAACTGTTCTCCAAAACAGAAGCGCGATTGCTGCTGCTAAAATCAGCGGCACAATCGCGACGACGGAAAAACCGCCGATAATGGATGGAGCCGACATGATTCTCCTAACACATTTCGCTTTTAATTCAATGCGAATAAAAACGGTACTCAAAGACCGATTTTTCACTCAGAATCAGGAACCAAACTCGGTTGTGAAACCTTTTCGCTAATCTCTTTCACGATATCATTGACGAACTGATCGAGTGGAACATCTGAAATTTGTGACCCCGTTCTTGAGCGCAATGAGACACAGTTGTTGTTCATTTCTCCATCGCCAAGAATCATCATGTAAGCAGGACGCATCTTGCGATGTGTTCGAATCTTCTTTCCGATGGTGTCATCCCCATCATCGATTTTAACACGAACATTTTGACCTCGTAACTTCTCAGCAACTTCAGCTGCGTATTCCCTGTGCTTCTCAGAAATGGTAAGGATGTGAATTTGTGTTGGCGAGAGCCATGTAGGGAACTTACCGGCGAAATGCTCGATAAGGACTCCACAAAATCGTTCCATTGAGCCAAATGGTGCGCGATGAATCATGACTGGACGATGGTTTTCCCCATCATTGCCTTTGTACCAAAGGTCAAATCGTTCTGGAAGATTATAATCAACTTGAACGGTTCCAAGTTGCCATTCACGGCCGATAACATCCTTGACCACGAAATCAATTTTTGGACCGTAGAAAGCGGCTTCGCCTTCTTCTTCAGACCAATTTACGCCAAGTTTAGCGGCTGCTGCACGACAGGCTTCTTCTGCTCGATCCCAACGTTCAGAGTCTCCAACGTATTTGTCAGAATTCGGGTCTCTCAAACCAACTCGAACACGATAATCATGCATTCCAAGGACATCAAAAATAGTCTGTACCAATTCAATACAACCCATGACTTCAGCACCTATTTGGTCTTCAGTAACGAATAAGTGAGCGTCATCTTGGGTGAATCCTCGGACACGAGTCATTCCTGAGATCTCACCAGATTGTTCCCAACGATAGACAGTGCCGAATTCAGCGAGTCTTAATGGCAAATCTCGATATGAGCGTGCCTGTGAAGCATAAATTTTGACGTGATGAGGGCAATTCATTGGTTTGAGCATATATCCATCGATATCTCCAGTACTCATCATATTGGATAATTCTGAACACGAACAGCCTTCATCAGCTAATTTCTTCATTAAATCACGTTCAACGAGTGGTGGATACTGGCTTTCTTGATAATATGGGAAATGGCCAGATGTACGATACAAATCGAGTTTTCCAATATGAGGGGTGAAGACCTGATCATAGCCTTGGCGACGCAGGTGATAGGAAATGAAATCCTGCAACTCTTGTCGAACAACAGCCCCTCTTGGCGTCCATAGGATGAGTCCTTGTCCGACTTCCTCGTCAACATGGAATAATTGCAAATCCTTTCCGAGTTTACGATGATCACGGAGTTTTGCTTGCTCCATTCGATTCAATGTCGCTTTGAGTGCTTCCTTTGTTGGTTCAACGATTCCATAGATTCGCACCAGTTGTTCACGAGATTGGTCTCCTCTCCAATAGGCAGAGGATACAGATGTGAGTCGACTGAACATCAACTTAGCAGTGCTTGGAACGTGAGGTCCGAGGCACAAATCGTACCATTCGCCTTGTTTGTAGATGGTTGAACCATCTCCATCTTCCAACTTATCATCAATGATTTCAATCTTGTATTTGTTTGATTGGAAATGGTCACGGAGTTCCTGTTCTTCAAGTTCAACTCTCTCAACCTTTAGGTTACGTCGTGCAAGCTCATGCATCTTCTTTTCAATGGCCTTGAGATCACTCACAGCAATTGGTTCCATTGCAAAGTCGTAGTAGAAACCACGATCAATAGCAGGACCAATAGTTGGCTTGGCATCAGGATAGATTTCCATAACTGCTTGAGCGAGTAAGTGAGCAGCGCTGTGTCGAAGAATGTGAATTCCTTCATCACTGGAGGCGAGAAT
>QQSG01000060.1:0-1799 GCA_003602665.1 Candidatus Poseidoniales archaeon | reverse complement strand
ACGACTTCACCAGCGGTAATACCTGCTACATATTCGTTGACTGTTCCGTCAGGTAGGGTTACATTGACCATCGACATAGAGACGCCTCGCATTCACTGGTCGACGGTCCCATTGATGAATCCGCCGATTAAATTCACCATTCCACGATGATGTCATCATCCATACTCTGCGACGGCTTGTCGAGAACAACTTGTTTTTTCTTCGGAACTTCCTCTTCTTCTTTCTCTGGAGCAACAATAATTTCTTCCTGAACTTGAACTGGTTCAAGCTTGAAACCAAATTGAGGATTGAGCGGACTATGCTCTGGAGTTTCCTCTTTCACGGGTTCCTCTTTCAGTGGTGCTGTTTCTCCTTTTCCGATATTTTTCATACCTTCTTCCATGATGTCATCGAGAACGATTTCGTCGGGAGTCGATTCTTTAGGCATGATTGTTGACCTACATTGATAATTTTAATTCATCGGTATATTTGTTCATGTTTCCCCCTTTTTGACCATGAAGAATATAGATGGCTTATGGATAGCACAAGTAGAATGGTTAACGAGATTGATGCAGTTCCCTCTCCCGATCCCACACAAACAGAGGAGGGTACTTTGCCTCCGATTTCTTACAATGGAGCGTTTCTTCTTATTGGCATGATGGCTCTTTTATTTCTTAGTGGATTAACTCAAGGAGATTACAGGCTAGCTTTACGCAAGATGGGCTTTAGAGACCCAGTAACAAAAGGTTACACAATTCTTCTTATCACTCCAATATTGTTTGAATTAATGTTCAATCGTTTAGATCGTATGGTTCAAAATTTCCCAAGGATTCGCAAAGCATTGCATAACTTACATCGGCATGCGCCATATCTCATTATCACTGGCTTGGTCATGTTTTTCATGAGAATTGAGAACATCTTCGATGTTTCATTCAATGAGTGGATGGGGTATGATCTAACTCCAATTGTTTATGGAATAGAGGGGAACATCGTGCCAAATATTCAGGAGACCTTACGTACGTCTTGGATGGATGCTGCGATGGTCACAGTCTACGTAGGGTTGTATGCATTGATGCATATTGGCTGTGTCTTTGGATTCTCTGTTAGCGGCAACACAGAGATGGTGAAGAAATTCACATTCACATGGTGCGGCATCTATCTCGCAGCATTGCCATTTTATCTCTTTGCTCCGGTGAATGAGGTTTGGGTAACGAGCAGTTTGCACTGTGATTTGTATGGTTGGAACGAAGCAAGTGGAATTCTCTATGACAGCTGCGATGATGATTCGGGATACATTCACGCCATTGCTTCGATCAACAATTGTTTCCCGTCACTTCACAACGCGTTTGCGTGGGCATTACCATTTTTGTTCTGGAAAACGGGCTACAAAAAGACGGGTCATTTCTTTGCTATATTCGCATCATTGGTAACTCTAAGTACAGTCTATCTTGCAATTCATTGGCTAACTGATATCGCAGCGGGGATTCTTCTTGCCTGGATAATTACTCATTATGCTGTTCGGATCAACTACACCATTCAACCTTCACTAAAAGTAACAGATGTCGGATGGATTGATGACAAAGCAACCATTGAAGATGAATAGGTTGTAGCATCTCTATGCGCATCGGTATTGTTGTCAATCCTGATGCTGGGCTGGGAGGGCGTCTTGGCTTCAAAGGAAGCGATGGGCGAGCCAAAGAAGCCCGTAAAGCCGGTGCAGTTGATCGAGCAGGACCCAGAATGCAACAATGTATTTCCAAATTCAAGGAATTACTTGCTTCAAGCCTGAACCGAATGGGTGTTTCACCGACAATCGTGGC
>QQSG01000006.1:500-5216 GCA_003602665.1 Candidatus Poseidoniales archaeon | reverse complement strand
ATGGTCCACAATCAACACTATTTCTGTTGGGATCATTATGTCGCAATCACTGGTGCCGATACTGTTACCGTCGTCGGAGAAACAGAAGAGAAATTCTACATGAAGAACGCATAGGGTCGCGTTCAAGAACTGTCAATTTCTGGACCTAACATGGCTTCAGCGGGTTGGGCACGGTTTGCACATCGCTTTGGTCAATATTACCGCGATTCTACCTTCTGGCGACCTCCGCGTATGCCAAAACGAGAATGGATGTTTATTCCATTTGGAGGATCGCCTCCACTTCGACACAAATCCTTCAGGAATGAGCAAGAATTAAGGCGATTTCTTTCCGAACGAGCCATGCATTCATGCTTCTATTCCACTGCTTATTGGCAAAAGCCCTACGAAATGAAAATGGATGACAAGTTATGGCAAGGTGCTGACCTCATTTTTGATCTTGATGGAGATCATTTACCGGGTGTTACAGACCGAGATTTCCCTGCTATGTTGGATGTCATTCGTGATCAAGCACATTCCTTGTGGCATGACTTCTTATCACCCGAATTTGGGTTCAAAGAGGATTTTCTTCAAGTAACTTTTTCTGGTCACAGAGGATTTCACCTCCACTATCGGGATCCGTCCTTGTTCCATTTGGATTCGGAAGCTCGAAGAGAACTTGTCTCTCACATACGCGGTGAAGGTGTTGACGTACAGGGTGGGTTGACTCGTTTCAATGATGTTCGTGCTAATGGATGGACAAAACGAATCCGTACACAGATTCCTACTTTAATCGATAAACTTGTTCAGATTGCAGAAAGAAATGACAACTCGGCAGCGATAATGAAAGAACTTCATCTTGGGCTTAAAGAAAATCTTCAACGAGAAGGAAAACCAGGAAAAGGCCCAGTTAGCATTCAAAAACTTGCAGATATGTTCCTTCATGAAGAACGACGGGAATCAGTGGCCCATGGCCAAATTTCACGTCTAGGTGCAAATCAGGGGCTATTCCTAGACATGGTGAAGTCTGATGCGTCAATTGTATTAGGTGCTGCAGGAGAAACCGATGAAGTTGTGACCATCGATGTGCGTCGTCAAATTCGTTGGCCCACCTCGCTTCATGGAAAGACTGGAATGCGGGTGACAGAGTTTCCATTGCATCGTTTGGATGCTGATGGTTCGAACCCTTTTGATGCACTGAGTGAGGCATTTGTATTTGGAACAGATAAATCGGTAGATGTAGAAATTGTAGTCGATGATGCAATTCTTCGATTCGGTCAAGATCATCACGATGTTTCTGCAGGCGATCGGCTCCATGTTTCTGAATCTGCAGCCACATTTTTGAATCTTAAAGGATGGGGCAAGATGGTGTGATTATCATGAATGTGATATCTCACATTTTCAGTCCTGATTGTGGTAAGGTTCAAGGGTAGTATGGCCTCCAGTCAATTTAGAGGTGAAGGTATGCGACGTCGAAAAAAGAACAAATCAACTGAAACTAACCCTTCCCCGCTCCCCCCGCTACCAGGTTTGCCACCTTTGCCAGGTGCTCCATTACCGCCTATGCCTGCGGCACCTGTACCTACACCCGCACCAGGACCTCAACCACTTCCCTCATTGCCAGCAGCACCAACGCCAGCGCCCCTTCCATTACCTGCGGCACCTGTAATCTCACAGGCTGCAGAACAACAAGAACCACAACCCGAGGATCCTTCAAATGAATATGGAGATTTATGGGCAAAACGATCTGCTAAACCACTGCCACAAATCTATGGGGCAATCGACCGTCTTGGTTCAGGAGAAACAGGATCTTTACTTGATCGATATTCCGATCGATTTGGTCATTCTCTCGACCGGGACATTATCGTTTTAAGAAAGAAGGAACGAGAGGAAGCTCTCAATGAAGCAAGAAATGCTCCTGTGGTCGAACTTCTTGATGAAGAAGAAACGGATCGACTTACTGAGGTCGAAAACCTACTACGTGAACTCAAACCTCAATACAAATCTGCTAAATCAGCAGGTGATAAAGAAACTCTTCGTACTTTAGTGCCTGAATTGGAACGGCTCATGGCAGAACGCCGTTCGTTGATGAGTCAAGCGAATCCAGTAACGGAAGCGCCAGTATCGACTGATTCGGACTCAGATTCAGAGGAACCGGAAGAATCTGGCCATGATGATAATGAGGCCGATGCATTGTTTTCACAATTCTTCACCATTGTGAACGACCTGCTTGGCGATGAATTACCGGAGGATGCGATAGAATCCTTCCTCGCATCGGAAGGATTTGAATTGTTCAAGGAAGTTGGAGCTGATCCATCTGCTATTGATGATGAGCGACGTGGTGAATTTTTCAAGATTATCGATGAACAACTTGGCAACATGCCCGACAGTTCTATCACGAAGTTTGTTGGCTCTGGTGAATTTGAAATCTACAAACAAATTTCCGAAATGTACACATGAATGAGGCGAGAATATGGGATTACTCGATAAAGTTGAATCAACTGAAAAAGATAACAAAAAGGCCAAAACCGTTGCTGTTGCGAAACCCGTCAAATCAACACCTGCTCCTAAGAAGGAAAAGAAGGAAAAGAAGCCTAAGAAGGAGAAGGTCAAGAAATCTCGTCCAGTAGGCCTCTCATCAGAATTTGAGATTGCACCGAAATTAAGCCGAGTGATCTGCTGGTGGGTTAATTTTGTTGCTAATTTTGCTATCCTCATTGCAGCATTATTCATGTCCGCATTCACAGGCGGTAGCAGTGGTGGTCTCGAAACTACAATTTTATTCATCATTGCAATAATTGCTTGGATGTTTAACGCTATCTTCCTCCCATTCAACACTGGTCGAAACCTTGGCCAATATACCTCGTCTACTCGATATATCCGTGGAGACGGCTCAAAACCAAATTTCCTTCACAGCCTATCAGTCAACAACTTAGGACTGCTATCATTGGTTGGATTTGTTCTAGTATTCACTCAGGTTGGTCAATTATCCAATGGTGGAACAACGCCCATTGTGATGGTCTCATTGGGAGCAATTTTCATGATCATGTGGATTGTCAACTGGCAGTTCACACGTAACAGTGATTTGAACCAGGGATTGTTTGACTTATTGTTTGCATCCTACCTTGTACGATTTGTCCCAGAAGAAAAAGCAACATCAGGTTTCAGAGCACGATTAGAGAGTATGAGCCAATTCGGAGAAAAGTACGCAAAGCGTGTTGAAGAACGTGCAAAAACGAAGGAAGAGAAATTATCAGAGAATGAATCTGATAAGGACTCCACAGAAAACGACGAAGCCCCCGATAACTAAGGATACATACATCCATGTATTCCCGTCGTTTTATCGCTTTTCATTTGCACTTTATGGTGTGGCTGATTGTTGTAATTTTTTTGGTCTTATCAGAACTTAGTAACATCGCCTTGCTGTTGTCTCCTATCATTATCATTGATATTTGGCTATCCATAAGTCTAGGATTAATGCTATTATTGCCAAAAGATCGTAATGAAGATAATTTGCCTCAAGGATGGACTTGGAATCAACTCTTAGTAAAAGGATACCCTGTCCGTTGGCTTTCTAGTGACGTTGACTCCGATAAACCCCTAGCCATCCTGATTCATGGGTGGAACTCGAGAGCGTCTAATATGACTGGAAGGGCAGAGTTGTTTTTGAAAAATGGATATAATTGCATCCTTTTTGAAATGCGAGCACATGGCGGTAATCAGAGTGTACAACAATGGGCAGCAATGCATGTTGTTCATGATTTGGAACAGTGCCTCATTTATTTTCAAGAAAATGGACTGTTGAAGAATGGATTTATTGTACATGGACATAGCTTAGGTGGATTTGTTGCTCAGCGTGCACTTAGGCCATCTCTCGACACATCAAAATTTTCAAATGGTTTAGTCTTAGAATCTCCAGTAGCGTCATATGAATATATCAACAATCGAACTTGCGAATATTTGCGAATACCGAGGTTTTTGCACGGCATCATGATGAAGCGCTTGCTATGGTACTACAATGCAATGAATCCGGATGTCTATTCCGTTTCATCAATAGCAATGCTTGCAACACCACAGTGGGGCTTGCCTAACTGTCCTACAATTCTTGTGCAAGCCATGAACGATGCGACCCTTGGCAGAAAACACGCTGATCTTTTGATTAAAACACACGAACAAGAATCGACCGATTTTGAATTTCATATTGTTGAAGAACTTAATCATGCGTATGAAAAATCGAATACTACGCGAGATAAATTAATTCAGGAATGGATGGAAGAGAATTCACTCCTCTTCGCCTGAACTTGCTTGTTCACGTGCAAGTTCACGCATATCATCAACTTCATCGAGTTCATCAACAATTTCCTCACCAAGGAGCGTTTCCAGTACGTCTTCCATGGTAAGGATGCCCGATGTACCTCCGAATTCATCTTGAACAACTGCAAACTGTTGCCTACGTTCTAAGAAGAGATCCAATGCAGTATCAACGCTTTGTGTGGTGGAGATGAACTCCACAGGTTTCATGAATTCCATTATTCTTCGGTCCCACTCATCTCGACTAGCTGCAACGAGAAGTTCGGAACGAATGACTACGCCTTGAATGTCATCTACTGACTCATCGAAAACTGGCATCCTCGAAAAGCGCAATACAGGGTATTCATCTAGGACTTCCTTAATGGTCATATCTTGATTTAAGGCAGTAACAACAACTCTTGGGGTCATAACTTCTGTAATCGATATTTC
>QQSG01000006.1:0-414 GCA_003602665.1 Candidatus Poseidoniales archaeon | reverse complement strand
ATGGTAATCCAATTGAGTAAGACTCCTGTAATCAAGGATAATTGTCTCCAATAAGCGGTGCCAAGAGTTTTCGGAATAATTTCCGACAGGAACAATACAGCAAGCGTTAGGATAACGGATGCAATCGTCAGATATTCGTTGCCAAATTGATTCTGAACCTCTGAACCTACTCCGGCTGCCCCCATTGTGTGAGCAATTGTATTGAGTGTTAGAATCGCTGTTAGAGGTTTAACTGCATCATCAGCCTTGAGTTTCGACCAGAGATCTCCTCGTTTGTTTCCATCCTTCTGCCAAACGGCCACCTGGGTGTTTGGAATTGAGAGAACTACTGCTTCAAGTATTGAACAAAGAAACGATACGCCAAGGGCGAGTGCTGTGTAAAAAATCAGTAATGTAAGGTTCATGTTGAACTTG
>QQSG01000059.1:9162-12717 GCA_003602665.1 Candidatus Poseidoniales archaeon | reverse complement strand
TGGGTGTGTTCACCGAAATATGGAATTTCATCAACATGAGCCATCATTCCGAGTTGGCCTTCTTCATGGCACATTGGGCAAGGCATCTCGATTGGTTGCTCTTCCATCAAATTCCTCCAAGGCGTTCTGCTTCATCATTGAATGCTTCATCCTCTAGGCCATTGAGTCCAACACATCCAGGTGGTAAGAGCATAACTCGAGTCTCTGTAATTTGAACGATTTGTCCACCCATGTCGTTTTCAACAAAAAGATGGAGGCGGGCCAGTACATTGGTTACTTCTTGTTCTCTGTTCATGAGTCGTGCCATTTCAACCAAAGCAGCATGTCCATCCGAAACCCAGTCAAGTAGGGTGTCAACGCCAGTCATATCGATCAAGGTGGCACGATGGAGTACCATGCCTCCGTCGTTCATTGGTATCGGAGGGTTTGGGAATCTCTTTCCAAGGTTATGAAAGAGTCCAGAGGTTGGAGGCGGTGCTGGCTCATCAACAACAACGTTAGCACGGCTTGGCATCGAAAAGGTACGCAATGGTTTTCCTTCAGGTTGTTTGGGTTCCTCAGATAAGTCAATCATATCTGGAACGTTGGTTGAACTTGCCGGTTCTTGATTCATGAAATCATCAAGTGAGAACTGCCCTTCATCAGGTTCAGAGGGGCGTTTCCTTGCCATAGTACAACCCTAAGTGCGGTGGCACAAGAATGCTTTCTATGTTGATGATGGAAAATGATGCTTTCTAAACGGCGAGTTGATAAGGGGCCTGCGGTAGGGTGAGATTGCAGACCCCGCAGTTCATATGGGGTGGCAATCAGGTGAAAAGCATGGAAGCACAAGATGGTGTATTGAAAACTGGAACCAGCACAGTAGGAATTACCTTCAAAGGAGGTGTCGTTGTTGGTGCTGATCACAGAGCAACTATGGGACACTTTATTGCAAATAAAAGCGTTCAGAAACTCTTCAAGATTGGTGACAATCTCGCTCTTACAACAGCAGGTCTCGTTGGCCATGCACAGTCACTTTCTCGCACCCTCGCTGCTGAAGTCTCACTTTACCAACTTCGAAGAGGACAAAACATGACTGTTAAGGGAGCAGCTACGTTTACTGCAAACCTTTTGTCAGGACGCCCTCACTGGGTTCAACTCCTCATCGTCGGTGTTGATGCAGACGGTTCCCACGTTTACTCAATCGACTCCGCAGGTGGTTCAATTCCTGATGTCTACTGTGCTACAGGTTCAGGTTCTCCTTACATGTACGGTGTTCTTGAAGATGGATTCTCCGAAGGAATGAATCGTGCAGATACAGTTCGCCTTGCTGCACGTGCCCTCAGCGCCTCTGGTCAAAGAGACGCAGCATCCGGAAACGGAATGGATCTCGCAGTCATCACGGCCAAGGACGGTTATGTCCCAGTCGAGCAATCCGAAATTGATTCTCTTCTAAAGAAGAAGTGAAATCACTCATACTCCCGCGGCATAGCCGTATTCCTATGGATATGCGTAGCGTGCTAAGTTGCGGTAGGAGATGTAATAATGCGATTAACCTTCAAGGAAATCAAAGATGAAATAAGTAAGATTGTACCTCGTGATGTCGAGTACAAAGCTGATTTAGAAGCAGGTGATATTGCCATATTCACAAATGAAATCGACAAGTTCGTTGGTTCTGAAGGACTTGCTGGAAAAATCTCCAAGAAGATCAAGCGTCGAGTCGTCATGCGTCCAAATCCTGAAATCGTCATGGATAAGGAAGCGACAACTGATGTCATCAATGAACTCGTACCCGAAACAGCTGAAATTTCTGAATTATTCTTTGATCCTTGCATCTGGAAAGTTATCATTCAGTGTAAGAATCCATCAGAGGCAGTTGGAAGAAGAGGAGCAATTGCTCGAGAAATTCGAATTAAAACCGGTTGGGAAGTCACAGTTGAGCGAACTCCTCCAATTATCTCCAAGACGGTCCGTGATATCCGTGGATATCGTGAAGCGAACGCTGAAGAGCGTAGAAAGTTATTGAGAAACTTTGGTTTGAACATTCACAGACCAAAGCGACCTGGCTCAACCTGGGCTCGTGTAACGGCTCTTGGTTCCTATCAGGAAGTTGGGCGTGCTTGTCACTTTGTAACCACGAATGAATCAAGAATTATGATCGATGTTGGCGTGAACATCGCTTCTGATACCGATCCTATGCCGTACTTTACTGCGCCCGAAGCACTTCCTTTGGAACAAATCGATGCCGTTGTTTTGACACATGCTCACTTGGATCACGCAGGAATGCTTCCTGTCTTGTTCAAGTATGGGTATCGAGGTCCTGTCTTCTGCACCCCTCCAACTCGTGATCTCATGTTGCTTCTGCAAACTGATTATCTGAAAGTTGGTGGCGCAGAAGGTAAGCGTGCTCCATACGACATGGAAGACATCCGTATGTGCATGCGTCACGTAGTTGATGTGGATTGGAATCAAACAACTGATATTTCTCCAGATGTGAAGATGACATTCTCGAACGCAGGTCACATTCTTGGTTCCTCCGCAGTTCATCTCAACATTGCTGATGGGAAGCACAACAT
The DNA here is from genome assembly GCA_003602665.1 of Candidatus Poseidoniales archaeon. Classification (GTDB taxonomy): domain Archaea; phylum Thermoplasmatota; class Poseidoniia; order Poseidoniales; family Poseidoniaceae; genus MGIIa-L2. Next base: position 10,162 of record QQSG01000059.1, on the reverse strand, counting down.
TGTTTTCTCAGGCGATCAAAAGTTTGAGAAGTCTTGGCTCTTCGATGCTGCGAATACTCGTTTCCCTCGATGTGAAACACTTGTCATCGAATCGACATATGGGGCTGCTGGTGATTACCAACCATCACGTGAAGAAGCAAACCAAGAACTCCAGGATATCGTTACACGAACCTTACAAAGAAACGGTAAACTCATTTGTCCTGTTTTCGCTGTTGGTCGTTCACAAGAAGTCATGATTGCTATCGATGACCTCTTCAGATCAGGGGCTGTCAAACCTGTTCCTGTATGGCTCGATGGTATGATTCAAGAGGCAACAGCAATTCATGCCAGCCATCCAAATTATCTTACTGCCGCTCTAAGAAAATCCTTGCAACAGGATGATGGTGAGAATCCATTTACGAGCCCATGGTTCAGAACTGTCGAAGGAGCACAACGAAGAGAGAGCATTGTAATGGATACAAGTCCATGCATTGTTCTTGCAACATCCGGTATGTTGAATGGTGGTCCTGTCATGAATTACTTCCAAAACTGGGCACATGAGGAGAGAAACTCACTCTGCTTTGTTGGATATCAAGCTGAAGGAACCTTGGGTCGCCGTCTCCAGAAAGGATTCGGTGAAGTCCCTATGCTCATTGATGGCCGTACTGAAATCGTCAAGGTTGGTTGTGAAATGGCAACGATCGATGGATTCAGTGGACATTCAGACCGACGCCAATTGCTTGCTTTCGTTGATTCCATGAATCCAAAGCCACGTAACATCATCTGCCATCACGGAGATTACTACAAGTGCAGTGAACTCGGAAAAGAGTTGAGAGATAAGTATCGATGTCGAACCTATGCTCCAAAGAATCTTGAAACAGTTCGCATTCTGTGAAGGTGAATTCCTTCTTCAGATATCAAGAGCATTGTAACCTTCTTGCATCCAATGGAATCCTTTGATTGTCCATTGAAGTAATGCCTCAACATGCTTGTCTGTAAGGCCAGCAGCAGCAGCAACCTT
>QQSG01000059.1:6725-8832 GCA_003602665.1 Candidatus Poseidoniales archaeon | reverse complement strand
CCATTCATGAGTATTTTGGTTGAGAGATGATGGAAAATTCACATAAGGTTGGTTCTGCTAGGACAGGTTAAGTGGTCACTATGACAAAGCAGACAATCTCAATATTTCTTGTCCTTCTCTTGCTTGCACCCCTCATCAACTCAGTGAGTGCAGAGGGGGAGGAAGGACCGGCTTTAGAAGCCAAAAACTTCACTGCAGTCGTGGATTCGGACAACGAAACGACAACGCTGACTTGGGGTAATATTGACACAAACGATTTCGTAGTTCTTAATGATTTGAAGTTCACAAACTATTCACTGTATCGCTCCGATGAACCCCTCAACAGTTCGAATTACTTAGAAGCTCAAGTTGTGGCTGAAGAGATACAAGCCTGCCTTACTGAGGATTCTTTAGCAGAATGTAAAGAACGTGTGCATACGGTAACAAACCCAATTCCTCCTTCGACCAATGGAAGTTTCTACTACGGTGTCGTTAGTACGCATAATGGAACAATCATCAGTAATTTCACTGCTGGTGATGCTGCGCTGGGCCAACCTATCCAGGAATATGGATCACCAATCACATCACCGTATGCATTGCAAGGATCCTACGATGTCGATAATTCAACGACAATTTTGACATGGATTGATATTTCAACCATCGATTCTACAATCACTGATGCTCACACCACCACTTTGTGGAGTCATGCAAGCGCTGCTAATCCAACCAACTGGGATTCATTGGTCAAGACCGAAATTGCTTCAAACCTAAGCTCCGATGTTTCTCAATTCGAAATCATACACGAACAACCAGTTAGTCGAACCATGTTCTATACCGTTCTACACACCTTTGCTGGTGAGTCTGATTCCCGTCTCTTGTCTGGCAATACATTGACTCAAGGTATTCATGAAGACAACACTGGTTCATCGATTACAGGTACGCTCTTGGCTTCATTTGACTCGATAACATCGGTTACAGCACTTGATTGGAACGGTTCTACAATCGAAGATGTCAACCACACCCTCCATATTTGGAGAAGCCCTTCGATGATTGTTGATCTTTCCTCAAATGAAGTGACAGAACTCGCCCAACTTCCTGCAAATACAACACACTACAACTACTCCGTAGAATCGAGTTACAGTGGTGTCACATACTACCTCATCACCCTTTCTGACCAACTCGGAAATCAGCAATCGAACCTTGCGACTGCACCAAATGCTGCAATTTTTGAATACACCTTGATTCCAGAAGAAAACATCATTGATGACATTGAAGCAATCTTCTCCGAGGGGGTTACTCAAATTACATGGACAGATATTACTGGCCATCCTGAGGCAACGTACCAAGTCTGGAAGTCTACTGTAAGTCGAATTAATACGACCTCCTTGTCCAGTATCAATGTCGAGTTACTCGCAGTTGTAGAATCGGGCCAAGAGCACTACAACAACACAATTGCAGCAGGTACATCTGGAAACGCATGGTACGCAGTTACCGTTATTGCCTCCTTTGGTACCCAAAGTGTGACCTATGCACAAACCAACATCACCATGTCGTACAACTCAATGATGTTACCAATTGTAGAGGATACAACCGCTCCTGAGGCTCCACTCGCTCTTGATGCAGAATATTATGCTAATGGTACAACTCAACTTCGTTGGGCAGGAAGTGTGGATGAAGTCGGAACAGAATGGACGCTCTATCGAAACCTGAACAGTGATTTGTCAGATGAATCTCTCTGGGTCCCTGTTGGTCAGAAGACCAATGAAGGAGCCTCTGTCCATATGATCTATGTCGATACCGTTGCTCAAAATGGGGAGATCGTCACTCCAGTCTATGCCATTGGAGGCATCGATGCATTTGGGAACATGATTGAATTTTCTAATTGGAAATTAAGCAGTCCTGTAGAGGAAGATCGTCAAACACCACAAGCTCAACTCAAATTGTTTGATTCTTCACAATCCTTGGAAACCAGTCGATGGTTTACTGGAGGCGAAGACGCTACATTCTCAAATCTTGAATCGGATAATTATTCGATTCAGTTCTCGCTATCTGATGATGTCGTATCTGTAACTTATGTGCGCTCATCAGAGACACAGTTACAAGTTTTAGATCTCAGTCAATCGACGCC
>QQSG01000059.1:2495-6489 GCA_003602665.1 Candidatus Poseidoniales archaeon | reverse complement strand
TCGTTCTCTTGCAGTTTGTTCGTAAGTCTCCATCAAAGAAAGCTCCAAAGGGTCTTCCATCAACTGAAGAAGATGAATGGTTTGGTAAGTATATGAGTACAGACGAGAATTAATTCTAAAGAATTGGTATCTCATAATCTGACGAAATCAAATCAGGTAATTCTTCTCCAATTGGTTCAATTTCAGTGGATTGTCCTGCTTTTTGCATAATGGCCCCAGCAGTACTGCCTTGATTCTCAAGATTTTTTGTGTCAAATAAGAAATATCCAAAACCCAATAAAATTGCACCGCCTATGATTGGAATAACGGTCAGTGTTGAGTCACTGTTCCTAAACAAAAGGACCACTGCAGCGATTAACAAACCGATTGCTGAACCCATTAACAGCATCCGAGAGGCGTTCGCCATAACCACCACGAAGAAGTGATTTCTCATAGCATTTCTTTCATTGCGTTCATTATTGACCACGTTATTCAAGAACCGATTTGACTCTTTCGACTCATGGCGGGACAAGAAGGTGGGTCTAAATCCTCACGTGGATGGCTCATGACTGCAGTTGCTCCTTGGGGAGAAAACGGAGAAGATGCATTCGATCAAGGTCTGGTTGAACTCGGTCTAGGAGATGCAAGATTAATTCAAGTTCAGGGTGCAATGCTTCCCTTAGGATTCAACATCGTTCCACCAGAAGCATTGCCAATGGGTTCTCTCGTAGAGTGTCATCTTGCCACAGCATATGCTTGGTCTGGTTCAACTGCTTGTGCTGGAGTAGGCTATGCTCTTTGTGAAACTCCAGAAGGTGAAGAATGTGCAATCGTTGCAACGATTACAACCGAGGCAGACTACGAAGAAACAGTTCTGCTCTTGCGTAGAAATATTCAGAGAAAACTTGCATCTCGCGATTTAGAAGTTGTTGCATTTGATGTGGCTGTTGACGAAGTAACTGCGGGAGCTGACCATCACGGTGTTGCCATTGCAGCCTTGATCTTACCAGATTCCTTACGAATGGCAGGTCGAGGAAGAACTGGTCCAATTCGAGGTGCATTAACACGAAGCGCTGAACCTGAAAAGAAACGAGTAGATACGAAGGCACCTGCAGCACCTGCACGACGTCCTGGAGGTCAATCTCAAAGAACAGGTACAGATTTCAGTTTGTGAATCTTCTTAATCTGTTGCCCAAAGCCTCTCTCATGGAGAAATGGAGTGTTGTCCGATGTCCTGCATGCAGGAATTGTCACGGCACACGTACACGTCCTCGCCAATGCCCTCATTGTGGGCAAACTCTAGCAAGCAGCACTCCTATTGTAGCGACTGCTGATTCAGCAGCCCAATTAAGGATAGAAGTGGCTTTGGCAAATACTCCTGAAGAGATTCGTGATGAACTCCGCAAAAAACTTGAGGCTACAGAAGAACCACTTGTTGCAATCAATTCAACATCTCCCCGTCACTTGTACGCCTTAATCGTTAAGCGAGCAGGAGAAAGTGGTATCATTCACAGGAACGATGTCGAGGAGGTTTTGCTCAAAGTGGAGTCTGAGATGGATGCAGATGACCTTTTAGATCAACTCGAAATCAACGGAACCATCATTCGTCGACAAGACGGAACCTGGCAACTCCTTGAGTGAACTTCATATGCGGAATGACGTCCCCCAAACTAAGGGCGTATGGGTTAGTTTGGCCTATACTCGGGCGTTTGGGACGCTTGGACCCAAGTTCAAATCTTGGTACGCCCACCATCATATCGATGCATTGCGAGTCGATCGACTCGATGAGCAAGCCACCAAAAGAATGGGAGTGGTAAAAGCATCAAAGGTTTACTCAGTCCCCAAAAAATACTTGCATAACCGAGCAAGTATGCTGTAAGTGCTAACCACATTAGTGGTGAACGTTTCAAATGATGGAAACACCGGCTGTGATGTTCTTTGGTCATCATCAAACCGACATTGAAAAAGAAACGTTTGGGCTTAATCCCAGAAATTTCGTTTCCATAAACTGCTCGAACAGGGACATCTTGGACATTCCAACCTTGGGATGAAAGGTGTATAAGCCAATAGTTTGGATATCCATAACCCTTCCATGAGTTGTTCCAATTCCATTGTTGAAGCAAGGTCGATGAAGAGGCAGTGTATCCACATTGAGGATCTGTGACCTTTTTTCCACTCGCTAATGTCGTCAGCCAACCAAGAATCTTCGATGCCCGCTGTCTCGTTTTTGGCATCTGTTTGATATCAGCGTCATTCAACATTCGATTTCCTTTAACAAAATCAGCCTCTTCTGTCAGAATTGGTTGAAGTATCGCCTCAAGATTTTGTGGATCCATTTGTCCATCCCCTGCCATAACAACACTGATGAATGGATGTTCTAAGTTCTTCAAAAGGTATTGGTGGCCTAGATCAATCGCTCCACCGACACCGATTCCATCTGTTTGTAGGATGATCTTTTCGAATGAGGTTGGAATTGAATTGGCTCGCTGATTCGTTGTATCTGTTGAGCCATCATCAACGACAACTGCCATATCAATAAACTCGGGGAGCGTTTCCAAGACTCTTTGGATATGGTTTTCTTCATTACGTGCTGGGATTACAACACCGATGTATTGTCCTTCCAGCATGTACGTTCCAGTCGTTCGTCCACAAAAGGGGTTGTGTCCCAATCCACATGAGGGAGAATTGAAAGGTAGGACGTCGACCAGTGGTTGTGGTTAAAGGCACCTTACGAGTAATTGGCGTCGGGCAAGATATCGAACTTCGTGTCGTATCATTTCTCACTCGAGCACGCCAGGTTACCAACGATGTTGTCTTTATTGACCTCGGTTCCGTTGACGAAACGAAAATTCTCGTTGAAGAAATAGGTTGCAAGCTCCTTGAAACAGATGAGCGTAACTTACTCAATATTTCACAGGTATTGCACGAATCGGAACTTGACCCAGTTGACAATTATTTGATTATCAATGTGAACAAAGAATGGTCTTTGCGAGAGTTTCCTCTGCATCTGAATCGCTCAAGAGAAGGATGGGACGTTTACGTTGGGCTCGTATCGGTTTCTGGTGACGTGGCTAGCCCGTCTGAAAGTGTTCTTTCCGAATCCAAATTCCAACATTCTTCATTGAGCCATAATGGTTTAGAAGAACTCTCGAACTCTTCAATCTCATGCACTGCCCATGATCTTTCAGATTCTCTTCGCGTACGTATTGTACAATCAACAGCTCTGCCGACACTTCCTCAGCGCGAGTCTCTTGCAACTGCTTCAAGATTTGCTCAATTATTCATGTGGATGATACAATCAAGACATCCATTGTTCTTATTCGGTATTCCTGGATTGGTCTTGTTTATTCTTGGATATCGTCTCTCAGGGGGTGTTGTTGATACTTTCACAGAATTAACAACGGAATCTCTTGGCGTTACCTTTGCAACCATCGCAATGACATTGTTTGGACTCTTTGCTATGATGATTGCACTCATGCTCTACATCATGGGTAAGCAGGTTGAGCAAATACAAGCCCAATATGAGTGGCCTAACAAGGAGTGATTCGATGACTGGATTAATTTGTTTAGATATGGACCGCGTGTTGGTTGATCACCTTTCTACCTGGCAATTTGTGTACGATAATCTAGGAATCAATAACGATGAATCCTTTGAATTGTACAATCAAGGCCTTCTTGATGAATGGGATTGGATTAAACTTGATGTTGCATTGATCAAAGACAGTTGGTTTGAAAAACATGGATATCCGATAAGTGATGCTGACTTACGTGCCTGTATGGAAGGGATGCCTATGATGAAGAATTACAAACTGCTTATTCAAGAATTACTTGATGATGGCCATCATGTGGCCATTGTAAGTGGTGGCTTACAACAAACTGCGCGTGATATTTCGACTCTCTTTCCAAGCGATACGAAATGGAAGAGACGCTGGGGGGGAATTGATCGCCACACCTCAAAACGACTCGCAAATGGTTATGATACTCGATTGCACGTTTTCACAAATGGTTGGCTTGT
>QQSG01000059.1:0-2350 GCA_003602665.1 Candidatus Poseidoniales archaeon | reverse complement strand
GCAGGAGATATAGGGATGTTCGAAGAAGCAGCCCACGCCATTTGTTTCAATCCGTGGGATGAACGCCCTCTAGCTCATGCGGATGAAGTCATTCATGAGAAAGATTTGTCGCTTGTACTTCAGTCTTGCAAATCCTTTCTTGCATAATAGAAGCAGGTGATTGGTTTTGACAACTTCAAACTGGCTCACACGTGTAAAGAATCATCCGTTGTTTCATTCATTCCTTCTCTACTCTGCATTTCGTGCAGTTTATGGAATCGGAATTTTGGTTGTTGCATATTTCTTCGCAACCAGTACCGACGCTCCATGGTGGGCTACTCTTCTGATCTTCCTCGCATCAATGATATTCTCAAGAATTCTCTTTCGAACTCTCAAAAAAATCTCTAAGAATGAGAATGAAACTTCTCTGCCTTTAGAATAAAATAGTTCTGTGTACATGGATGTGTATGTCTGATTTCGATGACATGGTCTCAACGATGTGCCTAAATTGCGGTTTTCTCCTTGGTGAATTTATACCGGGAATGCCTTGTCCTCATTGCGATGAACCTATGCTGTGAGTCACATTCACATCATGTTCATTGAAGATGTTGAGTACTGCTTTTAGGGTATCTTCATTGACATTTTCAGGTGGATGAACTCCGGTTGTAAGTCCACATGCTTCTGTACCAATCGTAGCAAAGCGTGATGCAAGTGCATAGGTGACCAGACCAGTTGTTCGTGCCATAGAGCCATCTCCATCTTTACCATAGTCTGCTACGATCCATTGTTTTGAATCTTGTTGGCTTTCACAATAAACCTTCATCCAAGTGAATTCATTCCTGCTAGGATCAAATTTCCAGGCTTTGAGAAGATCTTTTTCGGGGGTGGAATGGCCCTCTGCAATCCATCTGTCGATGTGCTGGGGCCAGCGAACAGTGTATTCTGCCATATTTTTGGCATTGATTGTATCGAGGACACTTCTCAGTCCATCAGTTAGGAATGCTTCCATTCCGTCAGTTCCTTCAACTTCAATCTGATGTCGTTCCGTAAGAGCGGGTACTTCCACAACTGTTTGATTTCTAAGGATTCGAGCAGGTCTCGTGTATTCTTCAATGACATCAGATGGTGAAAAAGGAGCCATGTACGACCATTCCTCATCTGGCTCTGTTGGATTTCCACCGACATGAATTGTAGCTTTGTTAAGGAAACCGAGTTCTCTTTGAGCGTGTGCTAAGAGCATGTTGGACAATCCTGGAGCGATTCCAATGTCCCAAATCATTGTGGATCCATGTTCCTTTGCCAGGTCATCCAATTGCTGAGGGTCTTCTGCTGTGAATGCAAGATCAACGATGTTATGTCCTCCAAGAATAAGGTGTTTACGAATGCCATGACCGATTCTTCCTGGCAGCATATTAATGATGATTTCATCTCCGTTAAGAGATTCAATATATCGTGTTGCATCCCCTTCTATAGATTTAATATTAGGGTTGTTTTTGATTGATTCTGGTAAGTGTAGATCGACTGCTACGATAGAATGTCCGTCATCAACGAGTCGTTGAACAACAAACTCTCCAACCAATCCGCATCCTAGTGCTACAATTGTCGTCATTATTCACCCTCAGGGGGTAACACGTCGAGAATCTCTTGGGAATGGAATGACTTCTCGAATGTGATCTGCTCCACTCAACCAAGAGCAAACTCTGTCAACACCAAGTCCGAACCCACCGTGAGGGACGCCGCCGTAACTCCGTGTGTCGATGTAGAATTGATATGCTTCAGGTGAGGTTCCTTCTTCTGCAAGTCGAGCAAGGATCTCCTCTTCTGACCAAGTACGTTCTCCTCCTCCAATGATTTCGCCATAGCCTTCTGGTGCGAGAAGATCGTGGCAAAGGACATATTTGTCATCGGTCGGATCTTCACGATGATAGAATGGCTTAGCAATCTTAGGATAATGAGTAAGGAAATGAGGGACATCAAAATCTTGAGTCAATATTTTCTCTTTCGAGTAATCCAAATCTTGGCCCCATGAAACGTCAACGCCTTTTCCTTGAAGGATTTCAACTGCTTCATCATAACGCATTCGAGGGAATGGTGTGTCTGCATAACGTCCAATGAGTTCCAAATCACGCCCCAAATCCTCAAGTTCGGTGCTTCTTTCATCAAGAAGTGTTGATGCAATGTGGCGTACAACGCCTTCGCCGTGAGCCATGACCTCAGCGTTTGTAGCCCAAGCAATTTCCATTTCAGCATGCCAGAATTCAGTAAGATGACGTCGAGTACGTGACTTCTCAGCTCTAAAAGAAGGAGCGATTGTATACAGGCGCTCAAGTGCAGGCATTGCAGCTTCTGCATAGAGTTGCCATGATTGTGT
>QQSG01000058.1 GCA_003602665.1 Candidatus Poseidoniales archaeon | reverse complement strand
GTAAGATGGACCACTTGAGGGCTTGCTAAGGTCAATGACTTAGACCAAGAAGTCTCAACATTAACCAATCCTGAAGGAACAGCTACTTCTGTGAATGAACCAAATTGTCCGTTCCCGTTTACCATGATGAGTTGGTCGGAAACGATATTCAAGTTTACAATCCCCTGTGGCAAAGGAAGGGACCATGAACGGCCTTTACCGTTTGCACCTGCATCACTGGCTTGAATTTCAGATGAACCATTTCCATTTTTCAACCAATAAACTTCTAATTCTTGTGTAGATTCAATCTTGTAGTTATCACCATCAAGATCCCATTGTGTAATGTCGTCTACAAATAATTCCGCAGTTTGAGCAAGAACTCCATTCTGGAGTAGATCCAACGTAATCGGGCCGAGAGGGAAACTAAGGCCTGGTTTGGTGGTAAGTATTACTGAGTTGGCCCAAGATGGTGCGGTGTAGTGGAACGGGCGGTCAGGGCCCAGTCGCATATCCGAAAAACAAACTGAACTTGTTGTAGATTCTGGGTGACGTAATTGGAGTTCGTCATCGAAATCGATCACATCTCTTATTCGAAACGAGTGGCCTTCCTCCCATGTCGATGAATACCACATGCCACTTCGCATAGCGTCCCATTCAAGAGATCCGTCCACCGGCACGAATTCTTGAGTCACCACGTCACCTGGCATCCCTTGTTCTGCTAAAGTTGTAGTTTGCTGATTGAATTGGGTCATCTGTGCTGCCATATCATGACGCTCAACACTGCCTTCGAGTTCTTCGATAACTGGGATCATTGTGACCATCATGATGCTGATGATCGAAAGAACTCCTCCAAACAAGAGAACAGTTGCAATCGCAGCAGAAACTGCTTCTTCATTTCGCTGAAGTTCATTCATCCGTTCACCACCATCCGACGAACATCAATCTCCAAAGAGAGTTCAAGGTTTTGGGTTTCTACAGTAAATCCATCTATTCCACTTGCCCTTTGATATGGTGAGATGCCGATGAATTCATCAAGTGTACCTGAGGCTCGATTAAGTGTGTAATCGGTCAGCCAAATTTCATGATATTGGGGATCCACGATTGAGTGCAATGTGTTTTTCACCATGACTCTCAAGTTGTATGCCTCTCCCGTAAAGAGTTGAATAGGTCCCATTGATTCGACTTTAAACCCAACATTTGGTCCATTGCCCAGGGATTCGCTGAGTTGAACATCTGTAAGGACAAGGGAAAGTCTTGTTGTGCCATCGACAAGGGTGTCAAGACGTAGACGTGGTGCTTTTTCTATTTCCCATGATGTGCTCGGATCTTTTGATATTCGTGCATCATTAATCAAAACAATTTGATTGAGGCCACCATCGATGTTGGTGCTAATGCTCAATCCAGATAACACAAATCGAGCCCATCGGTGAACATGAGCACCTCCTTCGTTGTACATGTCTACTATCAAGTATGTTTCACTGGTCAAATTATGTTCAATTACCGTGGAATCAAACGTCGGTTCAACTGCGAACGATACTGAATTCGTAGGATTTGTGACGATAACTGATGTAACAGATTCATTTAGTGAGGTAAAATGGAATGAACTGCTATTGATCTCTTCCACTTGGACCACTTCATACGGCGTTAAATCCGCTGCAAGAACCCATTCTTCCACAAGTTGTACTGGATTGATTGAAGAAGCTTGTAATGAGAGGGCTTGGCGAGTTCCTGTTCCATTTGGAGCATCTCCCACGACGTCAAGCCGATCTTCAATACGATCTGCAATGTTGTTGGCACTGTTCCAATTCGTATTGTCTTGGAAGGCGACAAGATACGGATTTAGAAATACGAAAACACCACCCATGATGCTAACAACCATTGCCAACATCATGATGACGCCGAGGATTTCACTTACCCCATCATCCTCTTTATTTCGCTCTCGTCGCTGCATCGTCGTCCCCCCTCTTGTCTCTTGAGCATCTCGCCTGCATTTAGGGATTGACCTGCTGTTTATTGATTCATAGCAATTCCCTGGCTATTCTTTGGATTGCGTTTGTTGCAAATCCATCTCCGTCCCTACGGCCTATGAAGTGCGAAAAGTGTGGGCCGTCTTGTGTAGAGATATTGATGTCGCCTTCAAAGACCTCATCTATTTCAAAAAGAACACTTGACTCTGCTAAATGTGGTGCATTGTTCATTTCAGAAAGATGTGTTAGAGTAATGCTTCTGGTTTTATCTGTGCACACCTCTTTCAAGAATTGTCCTGTTTGTTTGTTGGACAAGTGGCCCCCTCTACCAGAGATTCGATCTTTCAGAGAACGGGGATATGGGCCATTCATCAACCTGTTCGTATCGTAGTTTGCTTCCACTGCAATATGTTCACATCCATGAACATGGTCAACGAGTTCGTCAGTCCATGAACCAAGGTCTGTGATTATGGCTGTTCTTTCCCCTCCGTGACTGGCTACAAATGCTACGTTTTCTGCTCCTGAATGAGGTACGGGTACTGGCAGCAATGATGTCCCTCGAGAGAATTGTAGTACATCTAGAGATTCAAAATGGTGTGTTAATTCAGGAAGAAGACCCAATTCCTGAGTTGTCCGATGGTTAGCATATATTGGAATGCCCCAACGTTTTTGCGCTATCAGCGCACCTCCTCCATGGTCTCCATGATGATGAGTTATGACGATTGCTTCCAGATCTGTTGGACTTACATCGAGAAGCTTCAATCGTTTTTCTAACTGCACGCCGCTGAATCCCTGATCCACAAGGATATGGGATGATTCGGTACTGAGAAGTGTGGCGTTACCACGACTTCCAGTGCCAAGGTGCGTAATCGATAGCCCCATCCCAATCATGTTGATGGGGCAACAGACGGATATTGAATACACCGCATGATTCAGGTCAAAACCATTGAATTCTGGGCTTCTAAAAGCGGTTCAGTGTATGAACAACGCTCCATCATTCCTATAAGCGTGGAGACGAGGACAAATAATGCGGCGTTTGCCGCTTAGGTGTTTTTTTGCGACGAAGTCAGACAACCTTACTCTCCACTCTCGCAGTAATCGCAGGGCTTCTCTTCATGTCGCAGTTTCCTACGATTTCTCCGGTCTCGAATATTCACCCCGATGACACAACAGGTGAAAAACCACCAACTACGGACACTGACGGCGATGGAATCCCTGATGTGCACGAGAACATTTTCGAGGAATGGGTGAACTTTAGCGCAATCGATGGTCGATTTGTTTCGATGGAAGGTATGGATAAAGACGATGCTTCGGATGCTAATTTCGATACAGATCGAGACGGGCTAAACAATACGGAAGAGTACTGTTGGCCATATCCGGCAAATTGTAATGACCCGGGTTTTTCAAGAGGACTAACGGGTCTATTGGATGAGAATGGAGATCGATTGTATCTCGACCCACGTTTGTCGGATACAGATGGCGATGGCATGCCTGATGGATTTGAAGCCGCTATGTGTGCTCGTGCAGGTGGGTTCGATGTCGTAACACTCAGATATGTTTGCCCGTATTTCGATCCTCTGAACAACAGCGACATGACTGATGATCCAGATGATGATGGATTTGACGTGAACAGAGATGGATTCATTTCAGTAGCTGAGCAATACACTTCTCCAGAGGAATATAGATTTGGTTCACCCAGCAACTTCACCACTGAACTTGATGGTCTATGGTGTTCGGCTACCCTCCCGCAAGGTTCTGTGATTACGCAATGGCCGTTCATTAATACCGGTGTTAACGCTTCATTCCAAAATTTACTTCCGGCCTGTACTACGAATGCCACGTCAGTTGTTGGCGAAGATTTGTGGCTTGGTACAGATCCTCTTCTAGAAGATTCAGATCGATACAGTTGGGATGGTTTCTCTATTCGTCCACTCTATCCTTCGTTCGGTGATGGAATGCCTGATGGATGGGAAGTGCACTTTGGATTGGACCCATTGAATCGTTCAAATGCTCTTCTCGACATCGATCGTGATGGTTGGGATTTGAATCGAGACGGTGTAGTTTCAATTGATGTAAGTCGTACTGAAACTGCTTTGGCACTTGGAGAATCGTTATCCAATCTGGAAGAGTTCTACATACACAACGACGAAGGTAATACTGTCATGTCTGGACTAAAAGAAATTCAGATTGGTTCGAACGATTCTTCTTATTACAACTATCCGCTAACGTTCAATGCTGTAGAAGGCAGCATGGCAATCATGCACCACGATGTCCGTAGCATACTTGTCGAAGATTCGACTGCATATGTGCTTACACGATACGGAATGACAGTACTTGATTACGAACTAGAAACAACTCAAGATTATTGGTTCCCTCAAGGGTTCACCGGATACGAGGCAATCTTCGTAGAATCTGATGATGGGCCTCATTCAGTTGCAATAGCGACCTCGCACGGAATGCACGTTGCCGCAATCCAAGTCGATGGATTCTTGGAGCCGATTGACTCTTGGTCTTCCAGTGAAGCCGTATCGCTCTTTGCATTAACACAGCTTGCGATCGACGGATCATCACAACAGATTATCGCTCTTGGTTCAAATGGTGATGGCGCAGTATTCGAAGTCACAACAGGTGGGTTGATTTCACAAACATTTGAACTGGGCCTTAATCTCAAAGCAACACTTTCTGAATCGGAAGTCACAGTTACAGAAGTAACACATGGAAGTGTTCCTGGAGGTGGCCTTGTACTCTACGTAGGAACTGAACGTGGCCTCATGACCCTTGAATCTGCGACTGGCAGAGACGAAGCTACGCCATCATGGCGCTTCTTTTTCGACCCGAATCCTTCTCTAATCTCAAATCGTATTGATGAATTGCGAACATTGAATCTCGGAGCAAGTGGAAACCCTGCTGAAGTACAAGCGCTCTACCTTGATGGGCCAAATGAAGACAATCCGACTGTACTTTGGATTGGAACACCTTCTGGCTTGCACCGATTGAATTTAGAAATTAATGACATGACATTTGGTGGATTACTTGAACATCCAGGGGGCGATGCCGATGAACTCTCAAAGTCAAATAATATCCATTCAATTTTACCTACAGGTGACGAGATTATAGTCGGATCATCTGCCGGATTGTGGGTTCTTGCAGGAAATCATCTGGATGTTTATGGTCTCCAGACACAATCTCAACTACCGGGTGAACTTGCTTCGCTTGCTACTCTAGAAAAGAACGGTCAGACATACGTTCTTGCTGGCGCTGCCCCCGGACGGTTTGCTAATCTCGAATTGATTGACCCCGGAGCAAACGATTCTGACAGCGATGGGATGCCTGATGGTTGGGAAATAGCCTACGGACTTGACCCAACCGATCCTTGGGATGCCTTGTTGGATGGAGATGTTGACGGTCTTGATTTGAATCAGGATGGATCCCTTGACAGATTGTGGAGCAATTTGGAAGAATATCGCTTTATTGCCCGTACAGATGAGGGTTACAATTCGACCCTTCCGAATCAAAGCGATTCTGATCTAGACGGTCTTTCGGATGGTTCTGAATATTTCGGATATTTCTTAGAGGAAACTAATTTCGACTGTTACTACAATCCTCAATTGATTTATCTTTGTGATGAAACACTAGGAGAACAAGCAAGAACGCTCTACACAACAACGAATGCACTCGATGTAGGAACAGACCCTACTGTAATCGATACAGATGGTGATGGTATGCCGGATGGATGGGAGATTGAGCATCGTAGATGGATTGGAAATTCGTTCAATGGCGGTAATAACTGGTCTCTTGACCCTACTCGAGCAGAAGATGCAGGGTGGGATGCTGATCGAGACGGACTTGCTAATTTGTGTGAGTATGAATGGTCGTTAGTTCGACTTGCTGGACTTGCAGGTGACCTGTTTGAAGATTATGGGGAGAGTCCAGAATCTGCAGCAACTTGGTCTATACCTGACCCGAATCTCTTTGATTCTGATGGTGATACTCTGCCAGATGGATGGGAAGCAGACGGTCAATGCACTTGGTCACCTCTCCGAGTTGGCGTCAATCCAATGAACGGTTCTGATGCTTTCGAAAATCCAGATGGCGATGGATATGATGTGAACAAAAACGGAGTTTTGGAACCGAGTGAGATGTTTGTAAATTATCTTGAATATCATATCTCAACTGATTTGTTCCTCAACAATCAAACACTTTCTGGTATGGAACTACCTTCTGGTTTCCACACAGACTTATTCGATAACATCAGTGATTTTGGCCTTCCAGAAGCTACTTTTGCAGAACGAGCAAGTGGTGCAATACTTGCAACACAAATCCCTCTCGAAAAGGGTGCATGTGATCCATTCAAGGCTGATAGTGATGAGGACGGAATGCCTGATGGATGGGAAATCTGGTTTGCTCGTTGGAACATACTTGATGATGATTGGACGCTTAATCCAATTCAGCCAAGTGACCGTTGGCTCGATGCAGACGATGATGGAATGACAAACTGGGAAGAATACAATCTCATTGATTCAGCACTCTCAGAAACGAACGCAAACCGTTCATCACCACAGTGGTTTGTAACAACTTTGGGTTCAGCATATGCCTTCCAACAATGGCCTTCTGCTTCTACGACTCAATCCTTTGGTGCCTTCATCAGTGAAGAACAATACAACATTAGTGGCCCAACAGGTGACCCAAACAATGTCGATACTGATGGTGATGGCATTATTGATGGATTGGAATTACTCTTTACTGCCTGGAACATTTCCGCCATGACATGGACATTAAATCCAGTTGTCGCAGGAGATGGAACCTTTGACAGCGACAATGACGGATTGGTTGACTTGCAGGAGTTCGCCTTAGCAACATCAAATCCTGAAAATGGAATATCTGCTCCTGCTGATGCGCCTCTGATGCACGTCGATGGAGATGTCCAACAACCAACGAAAAAGGCACAACGCGTGTTCCAAATATTAATCTCAAAAGATTCCCGTGGGAAGCGATTACTCGATGATTTCAATGCATGGCAGTCTGGCGAACCTCCGAATGTATTCATCTCTCTTCTGCTGGGTATGACCGATCCAACCAACCCTGATACTGATGATGATGGCATGTATGACGGATTTGAATACTGGTTCACTTCATGGGATCTTAACGAAAACCGTTGGGGGCTAAATCCTTTAATTGAAACGGATGTCAACTTAGATTCTGATGGTGACAGCTATGATTGCAATAAGGATGGGACCATTGACTTGGATGAACGTTTCTCAAACTTAAGGGAATGGGAGTCCCGAACTTGGGGGAAATATCTCAATCGAAGTTCAGTGCCTGCATCGGTTGGTATTGTTGACTTCGGCGAGGATGCAATGAACGCATATGTGGAAGAAGAAGGTCTTTCACTTCTTCAAGCACGACAATCATTGATTGATGATTTCAAGGCGAAAGGACCAGACTCTGTAAGTCGAATGAATACGATTAACTCGTACAATGAGAACAATTTCAACAGAACCCTTGTTGGTGTTGCAGATCCAACACATCCCGATTCAGACTCTGATGGAATTCCTGATGGCTGGGAATATTGTTACGCCCTTTACGGCATGGATAACCCTACGACTGCAAACCATTGGGCTTCAAATCCATTGAATCCATATGACGTCAATTATGATGGTGATTCTGATGGCTGGTATGGGCGTACTGTGTTTGATGTACCTGCTGTCCAAGGTGATTGGGACGCCCGTACATTCACCCCATCTTCTCAAGTTATTCAACCAGGTATTGGTTCACTTCCTTTCACAAACTGGATGGAGTGGGATAACGAGACCAGACCCGATCTCAACGATAGCGACAAAGACTCAGAATCGTATGTGACGATTGTTAGTAATGGCCAAGTGACAGAACATTACCAAGACTTCAACTTGACAGATGGTCGTGAAGTGTTCAAATATGGAACAAATCCAATGGATAACGATACTGATGGTGACATGATTCCAGATTGGTATGAGTATGCTAAAGCTTGGAATGAGACCAACGACAACTACTCTTCTTATCTCCAAATTAGCGTAGTCTGGATTGATCCTGCAACTGGAGGGGCATGTGATACCTCTACGAATTCCTGCTTACCATTATCGCTGAATGCTGGAACCTTGCAGCGACCGGATCTTGATTTTGCTTGGTTTACGATGGACCCACGTGATGCCATCGATGCAAATTATGACCCTGATCAAGATGGAAATTGGGATTGTTCAGGAGCTGGATGTTCTTATGAGCCATACACAAATTTCCAAGAGTATTTCGGTATAACAACCGAATCTCTCTCAAGCCCGAATGCGGTTCGATTGTCTGGCCTGACGTTTGAAGGTCAAGTTGTACAGGAAGGGTGGCAACTCCGTTCGTTAATGCTCGGTATTGGCCAATGGGATGAAGGTGTGAAAAATTATCTTAAGATGGATAAATCCCAAAGTAATGATTTCAGATATGCTTATCTCGTTGATGACAATGATGTCGAATTCTTGGTACAAGATGCTACGAATCACGTAATTCAATGCGCAGGTAATCTCACAGATTCATGGGAAATTTACTACACAGGTGCTCCAAATACAGCTCCTGTCCGTTCCGTCGGAGAACATGAGTTGGGCTGGTACCTCTTAGACTACAACAACGATCACGTTGCTGAAGGAACAGACCCAACAAAGTGGGATACTGATGGCGACTGGATGGTTGACTGGTTTGAAGTCAATGATGATGAACAGGACGGAAGTCGGGGTGAAAGTTCCCCAATCCGGTATGATTCTCGTCAAACCACTTAGTGTCCTGGAACGGAACGCTTGATAATGTTCCAAGTTCTGCGTGTAATCAATGAGTGCAAACTTTGTCTCGAGGCGAACCATAGCAGCGCTGCTTCTTTCCCTATTTATGGGCATGAGCATGTCTCCATTCAGTGAACTCTGGATCGAAAATGCAGAAGCTGCAGAAGTTGCACGACACACCTACGAATTTAGTGATGGAACGACTGAATATATTGCACTGTATCAAGGCGGAAATGCTGACAGCGGTGCTAAGATATCACTTCCAAAGGGAGCGGAAGTAACCGATGTTCAAATGACCCTATCTGGAGCATCAGCAACAGGTTGGTCTTCTATCCCGACCACGACTCGAGATCATTGGGTTGCTGGTGAAGCATCGAATTCGGATAACAAAAGTTCTGACTTGACTCTTGCTATGGCAAATGTTAGTCGGGCCTTTAATGCACACAGCATGGACGAGGATGTGAATCCCTCCAGCACTGCTTGGCTGGATAATGGGACTTACGCAGTTCGCCAACCTCACACATCAAACTCAACGGATGCCCTCTTTTCCCAACAACGAAAGTTAGCCCCTAACTCTTTGAACGCTCAAGGACAAGGAGCTGTTCTTCGCCATCACGATTGGTTGTATCTCTCTACATGGTCATCGACTTCTTTTCACAACATCGTTCATCGATTGTATCCAAATAATGGAACACGTGAGAGCATCATTACACTCGACCAAAACGGATGTACATTGCCCTCAAAACATTCCTCATCTTATTATGGTCAATATGGCTTCAGAGATTGGGTTGTAACAGATGATGAACGACTTTTCGCCGTCCTCTCGGGCTACAAATACTTCTACAGTTCAACTGCGAATACACTCTACCACCGAGTCTTAGAATTTGATATCTCAAACGAAAATGAATGGGTTTGTATCAACTCATTCCAGCCACAAGGAAACGGCGACTACACTGGTATTACGTATGATCCAGTCGATGACACCATTTGGATTTTGCATAACCAGAATCGAAGAATACAATCCTATCAATTGAATGACGCCGGGAATCTTGAACGAGGAGACGAATCCTTCACATTCCAAACCTCCTCTTCTTCAATTTGGCAGTGTGGTGTAACCAACCAACAAGCACGTGGTCTAGAAATGAACGAAACACATTTCTTCATGCGATGTCAAGACGGTCAATATTACAATGACCGTGATCAACTTGAAGCATGGGGTCGTTCAGGAACAGCAACTGCTCTGATCCCAGAGAATTCTATTCGTAGTATTTCCTCGCTTGGTTATGGCCTATTCTATGATGGCCAGCGATTCCTTACTGTTGATTCAGGATACTCGACGTGGTCAAGTACGCCTTCATATCACGAGTTTGGTACAAGTTGGACATACAAGACGACGCCAGCACCCGGTACAACGACATGGCTTGGTCCTGTAATCAATACTGTCGAGAACGTACTTGCGGTAAACATGGAAACATTGTGGTCTGCTGCTTCCATTGGCGATCGAGTTGATTATTGGGTATCTGCTGACAACGGTACTCACTGGGTTCAAGTCGAATCCAATACAACCGTTCATTTCGAACACCCAGGGACCGAGCTCGTCTGGAAAGCGACTCTGATTGGTTCTACTGCTGTATCTTGGTGGGTTGATCTAGAATATTCTACTGAATACGAAACAAGCGGAACCTGGATTTCTCCCGCTAAGCCTACTGGTACAAAGGTGGGTAAAGTTCGGCCACAATGGACTGCTACACAAGACCCATCCACGACCCTCACGGTTCAGGTTTCCAATGATGATGGAACAACATGGCAATCCGCAGAAAATATGGTTGAAACAAGTTTTTCAACCGATGGGGCAGGTAATGTTCTGCGTTATGCTGTTTCAATGACGACAACAGATCCGTTTATCACACCAGTTTTAGATAGTCTGGAACTCTTCTATGAAGAAGGATATCCGGACAAGCCAAAAATCGATGTCGGCTATGATGGTGTCTTTGATTGGAAGAGTATTCTTTTCCTGAATGAATCGTCTATTAACGTAAATGATGACTCAATCGTCGGTCAAGATGTTGAATTCCAACCAACTCTTGTGGACGCTTTTAACGATTTTATACCAGATAATGGAGAAGGATTTGTTGAAGTACCACTCGCCATCAAAGCACAAACCGCTGGACGTGTCAAAATAACCAACATAGATGTGTCCTACAAGATGAATACGCACGCCATTAGTGCTGTTTTCGAAGGAGGCATGGCTGCTCCAGACGGTATTGCCCGAAATCTAATCATTAAAGTTGCACATGGAGATGAGGTGAATTACGTCACTGAAGTCATTACTGCTCTCAATAATTCTCATGGTCAAAATCCATCCTTCAAGTGGCAACAAGGGGATACATGTAGTTCCATTGATGATGCAGATGGAATCGTTCAATTCGATGTTTCAAACTGTACCTCTTCAATCGATAGCAACGATGTGCGAACCATTCGGATTCCAGTGACTGTTGATTGGTCTTGGGATGATGAACAGGCTACAGAAGCGATTCTTACTGTCAAAGACTCCTTTGGAACTGCTGTGTCGGACTGGGATACTGAAAAGATGGAACTCCGTGTAGAAAACGATATTCAACTCGATGGAATGCAGGTCTTCGATGAAGATGGGCGGCAATTGTTTACACAAGATTGGGTTCGAGGTGGACAGAACATTTCGTTCCTCGGAACAATCCATTTTCAGTCTTCACAATTATCTCCACTGGCTGGAGAATTCGAACTACGTGTCCTTGGACAAAACGTGTCATATGATGGTGATCCAATAGGTCAACCAGTTATTCTTGCTCAAGAATCAAATCCAAGTTTTGGTTCTTACAATTTGACTTTTGAATCTCCAATTGAATCCACACCGGGTGGAATGATTTTCTATGTCGAAGCTATTAATCTGCCAAATGGCTCTGAGTATTCGAATCCAGGATACAATACAATTCGTTTGGTTCTTGATGGTAATTCTCCTCTTGTGCTTGGTGCTCTCCCGTTTGATGGTCAAGAACGGCATGTTGGACCTCCTGCACCAGGTGGTCAGAGTCTTACTGTTAACATTCAAGACAGTGTTGACCCACCGACACAAATTAGCCTTCACTATTGGATAGGATGTAAATCAACTGTGGCTTTAGGTTGCCATGATTTCAACTTTGACGGATTGCCTCAAGAAGACGAATATACTCAGAAGACATTGTCTTCTCCTGAAACAATTGCAGGTGGGTTGAACATCTTTAGCGGCCTCATCGATGACTCAATGCTTGTACATGGACAAGTGGTTTCCTTCTTCGTCACCGGCAAAGACGGGCAAAATAATCAGGTTGCAATGGGAGGTGGCCCTGTGTGTCCACCGACTCCCCAAGTTTGTGGCTATGCCCCCGGTCAGGTAATGCCTAGTTGGGATGCTGATCTTTCGACGTATCAAATACGTCAAGAGTTTGAGCCAGAAGTCGATTTGACCAATTCAAGTATCGTCGGACATGATGATGAAAAGCCACTCCATCCAGGCGTGATGTATACTGCCCAGGTCGTTCTCTCGGACCGTAATGGTTGGGAAGACATTCAGTTTGTTCAATTCGCACTTGGCCAAGATGTAAACGATGAGGAAACCTCAATCTTCATCCAACTTCAGGAAGATGAAAATGGAATGCCAAAGGCTCACCTTGAATCAGGTGGGGAATTCATTGCAGTATCCAACCTGTATTCTGAGATTTCAACGTTTGAAGGAAATGCAAGTCAACTCCTGATTCGTGCGAGATTCCAATTGACTTGGTCGTTCCCAGAATCCTTTGATACTGACGGGGAAACACTCTTTGTTCCAGTTCTCCGCGTAACTGATAAGCCTTGTAACGAGGGAGAAGATACGCCTTGTTTCACAAAGGTTTCAGGTCTTGGAAACAATGCATGGAGTCTCGATAATGACTTCAGATTTGATACTGAAGCGGGACACATCAAGGCAGTAGAACTCAGAGACGGAACAAATCATTACAATGACGAAGTCGAAGAAACATTGATTGGTTCTGGACAGGCTCTCCGTGTAACTGGACGTGTTTTGTTCAGCGAAGACGAGACCCCAGCACCTCCTGGTGCATTCGATGTTGTCTTTGGAGACTTTGACAACGTTTGGAAAACTTCACCACGAACGAACGGAGAATTCAGTCTCGACCTCTTGGTCCCATCAGTAAATAGCGGGCATCTTGATTTCCGTCTACAATTAGCTGATTTACCTGGTTTGGCAATGGATGAAACTGATCCTCTCCCAAGGGTAAGATTGGCTGTTGATAGTTCAAACCCGACCATCCAGACTGTCATGTTGAATGAAGTGCCAGCAGGTTCGCCAATTTCAATTGGAGAAGCAAACTCTCTACTCGTTATGTTAGAAACGGTTGATGATAATGGATTTGACTTGGACAGACCTGCGATTCTTCACTACAGAATACGTGCAGGTGAGGCTGAGATTTCACGCGGAGCGTCAGTTCTTCCTGAGACACTTCCATTTGGTGATCAGTTCTTCTGGACCGGAAACATTGACTTGACTGACATGGGGGCAACCACCCTCTTGCCATCATATGTTGTTGATATTTGGGTTTCAGGCTCAGATGCTTCTGGAAATCCATTTGATACATCGAACAACAATGTTGCAGAACCCTTTGCCTCATGGCCACTGGCTCTCCTTGGTCCAAGTGTATCTTTCAATAACGAAGATACCTCAATTCAATGGAGTAATCCAAGTCCTGTGCAAGGTTCTTCTTCTGAATTGGAAATAAGTGTAGCCAATCAAGGTGGAAAAGGAGAACTTTCCTTTATCCTTCAACGCCTGGTTGAAGGTGGTAATTGGAACGCAGAGTCCAACACGACAATCCCAGTCGCTGCTGGTCTAACCGCATCTGTTTCCTTGCCGGTGATTGCGGAAGTTGGTCCTGGTGAATCCCAGGAATATCGACTACTCGTTACCGTTGATGGGGTTGAAATGGATCGAATGACTGTCGATCCTCTCATCGTTAAGAAAGAAACCGTTCGAGACGGTGATGCACTTGCTGAGCAAGCCAGTGATAGTCAATTTGCGATCTTTATGTATCTCGTTGCAATTGCTTCCTTATCTGCATTTTTGTGGATGCTAGTTATGTATCGTAAGATGAAATACGGTGATGAAGAATTCGAGTCGGACCAGACGGATGTTGTCGTGGAGGAGATGGAAATGAAAACCGTACCTCAAATTACAGTACCACCAGTCCCTCAACCTATCCCGCAGCCACTACAGCAACCAACTGTCACTGCACAAGTATCTACTCCAGCACCAGTAAGTCAAACAAGTGACCCTAGAGGAATTGCTCCTATTCCTCCAACAGGGCTACCTTCTGGCTGGACTGAAGAACAATGGAACCATTTCGGATGGCAGTATATCGATTCACTCACTCAGTGAGGCGTTTTTATGTCTGAAACAGATGCGATGGTCACACTGCAAGAGCGCATGGTGAATTTGATTGGCCAATTGACGATGCCTGTTGTTGAAGTAGCGCTTGTTTTACAACATCACATCCAAGGAATGATGACTTCATTGAATGAACACGTTTCTCTGACCGGTGGGCAAATTAATGAGAAAGTTGCTAATCCTTGGTCAATAACATCGCCTGATGAAACAATAGATTCTCAAATAGCATTCGATGTCGAGAAAGTTCTGAAGATTGTAGATCAAGACCGAATGGATATTCTTTCAACATTGATACGAGTAACGCTCATTGAGACTGAGATGAATCTGATCGAAGGTATACTTGCTCTTCGTTCTTGGGAACAACTGGTACGGCAACAACTTGCGGATGCCAATGGCCCGGGCCAACTCTTTTCCCCAATTGATTTACCCGAGGAGTGGTGATATGATGACATTCAAGAAGAACCTAGGAGAAGGAGCACTATGAGCAAGCAATCTCTGCTCGGTATTTTTTTGGCATCTCTTCTTGTTACAGTGCCAATGGCAGGCTGTTTAGATGAAATATCTGATGCTATTAATGGAGAATCCTGGGGTAATGTTGGAGGTTTGACACTAGCTTGTTTGCGAAGTGACACTTACTCGAAAATGGTTGTTGAAATCGATTATGCACCCGGTTATGCTCCAGAAAGCAGTACCATCTCTTTATTGAAACAACGACTTGAACAAGTATGTGACAAACCAGGTGGCATCTCCATGAGTTTGAACGAGCATACATTCTCGGAGACGTCTTCTTGGAATGCCGATTTGGTTCGCTCCGTCGCTCATGATACAATGGAAGAATCTCCACAAAGTGGCTCTACACTTCGTTGGCATGTTATTATGCCTCAAGGCTCTTATTCAGATGACAGTGTCCTAGGTGTCGCTGTTGATGCATCTACGATAGCATTGTTTGGTGATTCAATTGATGAGGCTAACGGTTTGTTTAATCGGCCATCCTCTGAGGAAGTAGAGAACAGTGTTATGATTCATGAATTTGGTCATCTTCTTGGTCTTGTTAATCTCGTTTATACTTCGCCTGCTGATCATGAGGATGCGGACCATCCAGGTCATTCAAACAACGATGAATCTGTGATGTACTGGGCGGTGGAATCCCAGAGTTTAGGTGCATTTTTCTCTGGAGATTTACCTAGTGAATTCGATGAAGATGATTTAGCAGATCTAGAAGGAATGAAGTCTGGAGAGATTTCAACGACTGATCAATTATGGCGTCCTTGATTCTTTTTTGAATCAGCTACGATGACTGTTGCATCTCTCCATGCATCATAAATAGACCATAGCCAGAGTGGGACGTAAAGAACAATTGTTAGGGCTAAAGGGATTTGAAGTAAGGTCCAATCGAACGCTCTTCGATGTTTTCGGTTGAAGTGTTGTCCTAGGAAAAGCCCAGGGATTGCGGCCAATATGGCTGCGAAGATGGGACGGAAAGCACCCCACATCCCAACGCCAAGGAATATTTCTCTCCAAATTTCACGTACCAATCGTAATGGCGCTAGTTTAGATTGAGTCGTAGAACTCATAGGCTTCATACGTTGGTAGAACCATTGGTTTGTGAATCTGTTGCCAACTTTGCATCAGAATCAAGAACATTCGATGTTAGGGTTATCCATGCCGAGGGTCTTACTCACAGGGTTCATGCCATTTGGAGAACATGTTGAGAATATCTCTGAGAAGTTGGTGAATTCAATGCCTACGGTTCTTCCAATAAGAAACCCCTTTGGCCCCGGACGAAGTGAGATTTCGATTGAAAAGAAAATATTGACTGTTGATGTCGAGGGTTCCACCTGGACAAGAGATCAGCTGGAATCAAGAGAATGGGATGCAATTCTTCATCTTGGACTCTGTGGTGAATGTACTGATTCCAGAATTGAACTTCGCGCTCAAGATGCACTTGATATGAACATTCCAGATAATTCAGGACGTCAAATTGTTCAAGGAACGATAGGGGGAAATGGCGATTTGATGACGCCAGTTCAAGTCAAACGATGGAATATTAATTCTTGGAAGATTAAGCCGACACTTTCAAACGATGCAGGTCGATACTTGTGCAATGAAACGTATTATCGAACGCTTGACGCACTGCGTGCATCTGATGTTGATGTCCCCTGTTTATTTCTCCACCTTCCAGATTCATCGCATTTAGCAACATCAGATGGCATCCAACTTATTCGCGATGTCATATCACACATGCTTTACAGACCTTCCATACAAGTTGCTGCTGGTGTTTTCCATACTGAAACTCAATATCTCGCTATGCAAAGATCTGATTCGGAGATAGGGTCTGGGAAATGGGAGTTTCCAGGTGGCAGTGTCGAAGCCAATGAATCGCCTGAAGAGGCAATGATTCGAGAATTAAAAGAGGAACTTGATGTCGAATCAACTATCAATGAAAAGTTGGGTATATGGTCATTCACCTATCCCTTCTTGCATGTTGAATTACATGTATTTCTCGTATCGACAGAAGATTCTCTCGATTCTTCTGCATTAACGGTCCATAAATCGATGAAATGGGTGAATTCTGAGGATTCATCGGAACTTGATTGGTTGGAAGCTGACCTTCCGATTGTCAAACATCTACAGGACTTGGGTTATTGATGCCATGTTGAGGCTTCTCCATCTTGAAGCATTGCCAATTCATCATGTAACTGACGTGGAATTTCTTGTCGACCATTATGCCAAGTTGCTGCTTCAATCCAATCTCCAAGACCAGAACCTTCAAGTCGGATTTTAAAACAACCTCCGAGAGGTGTTTCCTCATTTGTAAATGCAATTTTATTTGCGAAAGCAGCGAGTCTTGATATTGAAAATTGAGTCGTGTTTCCATCCAAATTCTTAGCCATTGCATCCATAGCCGTGTCTAGGATGGCTTGTTGGCGAATTTGTGCAAGGAACGTTTCGAGTGATAGATTAAGACATTCGATGGTCATGTTCTGAAGAGAAGGGAAGGACTCTTCTTCCATACTATCGAATGAGGCTTCTGGAAAGAGGTTGACCACAGCTTCTGAAATTTTGGAACCATCGTCACCAGGTTTCAAAATCGTTGTCAGTGAGACGGAAATACCTTCATCTCTGCCATTGTAGGTTAATGGTTTGATGTCCATGAGTACAGGGATGCATAAACCGCTTTTCAATCTGCTTCTAAGGTGAAGAGTCAAAACCACATCTTCGATGTCGATGTATGGCGGCAGAGCAAAACCCTTGGCTTGCGACCGTCATCCCAGTTCTAAATGAGGAACAACACATCGGTAATTGTCTATCGTCTTTGATATCGCAAACGCTTCCATCCAGCGAACATATGATTTTCGTAATCGATGGAGGATCAACAGATTCTACCGTATTCATTGTGAATGAATTGATTACCAAATCTAAGGCAAACCGTGGTCCTCAAATCGTGTTATTGCATAATGAAAACCGATATGTTCCACATGCTCGAAACATGGCTTTAGAACATCTTCCTGAGAGTATTACTCACATTCTTGAATACAATGGACACATTGCCTCTGACCCAGGACATTTGTTTCTGCTCAAATCCGAATGGGAACGTATTGCTAAACGATACCCGTTGCTGGCAGCATTGGGTTGCAAAGTGGTTGGGAGCTCTCAGAAAAGTACGATTGTTGAGTCATTAATTGATGAAACGCTACGGAATCCTTTCGGTGGAGGTCCCGGACAATTTTCAACATTCACAAGAGAAGGCGAGACCAAGACTCCAGCGTTTGCTCTGCACTTACGAACTGCTTTGGAAAAGGTGAAGGGTTGGGATGAGCGGTTCATCACAAGTCAAGATAGTGATCTAAGTATGCGATTAATTAAGGAAGGATTCACGCTTTATCGTACTCCAAAAGTAGTGGTTGAGATGAAGCGTAGGACCTCTCTGAAGTCTTGGTATCTTATGAGCCACCGCTACGGTTTTTGGAGGACGAAAGTGCTGATGAAGCACCCTTCTAGAATCGTCTTTAGAGAATTTCTTCCTTTGTTTGGGGCTATGCTCACAGTAGGACTCTTTGTGTTTAGTTTCCAATGGTGGCTATTCCCTCTTCTAGCATACACTTCTGTTCTGTTGTTATCAGGTATCTATTCTTCGAGAAAAGGGATATTCAATCTCCTAGGAGTTCCATTATGCCTTCTCATTCTTCACGTTGGATTTACAATCGGACTCTTAGATGGCTCTGCTCGAAAAGGTCGAGCATCTCGAGATCGTTGATGAACATGAATAGAGAATACATAAGAAGCAACGTCCGGAGTTGAAAGCATGACGACAAAGAAAACGACGGCCATTGGGCTGTTTCTTTTGCCCCTCTTTGTCATGGCGAGTTTACAAGTTGTTGTCGAACCATTAGGCGATATTCTTTCATTAAGTTGGATTTATTTTTGCATTTGGTATAGTATGGGAGCCTTGATTGGATTCCTCCTTTACAAGCGGACTCAGGTTACAAAAGATCACGAATATCGACGTTTTGAAATCATGAAAAAGATGAAGAATGTTTACGAAGCAGAATCCAAGGGTGTCTGGGAAAAAGATGTTGAACTCAGTTCAGATGTAGCCCTCGACAAAGACAAACTCAATTCAACCATAGGAACGTTTGACCGAGAGGCTCCTGAATTGCAAGTGAAAGAGGATGAAGATTCGGAAGTGCGTCTCCTTACAGAACAAGGTATTGTCCAAAAAGCCTCAAACCGTTTGTCTGGAAAGTCAGATTTTGATGGTGAGGAAATCGATTCAACAGTTGGTTCGGTTCGAAAGAAAAGTTGGATGGACGGAGTAATTGACAGCATCTACGGACTGTTCGGTAAGGACGTTGAAACCGAGCGTGAGCAAAAGAGACTGCAACGACTCCATTCGAACGCTCAACAATCTCCTGTTGTAGCCCAGCGTCCTGTGGCGCCAATCCAGAAAGTAAAGGAGACCTCTGATAAGAAATCCAACAAAATGGATACCATGACGTCCATGAGCGACGATGGAGGTGTCATTAGTTCAACCGAACAAAGCGTAGAACAAATACCAGATGTGCCGGCAGTATCCAGTCAATCGATTGAATCAATGGCAATGCTTGGAACAGTTCAAGCTCGGGCTCCACCTATGCAGATGCAATCTTCTGGACCATCTTCTGGATGTTCTGGATGTGGCTTTAACAACCCTCCTGGTGAGCGTTATTGTCAATCCTGTGGAACCACACTTTCATCCTAATCGTATCGTGAGGTTTTAGTGGGTGGTCGCAGCCCAATGAATTGGTGGCACTTTGAGCGACAAGCGAGACTACTACGAAGTGCTTGACGTTGAACGTACTGCAACTGAAAAGGACTTGAAAAATTCATTCCGACGTCTCGCAAGGAAATATCATCCTGATCGAAGCGAAGAAGATGATGCAGAAAATAAGTTTAAGGAAATTCAAGAAGCCTATGCTGTGCTCTCTGATTCAGAAAAAAGAGCCCATTACGATCGCTTTGGACATGATTCGCCTGGAGGTAATCCCTTTGGAGGATTTTCAGGTGGTGGATTTAATATTAATTTAGAAGACCTTCTTGGAGGTGATTTCTTCTCAGGCTTCTTCGGAGGCGGAGGAGGAGGCGGACGACGCAGGGAGCGAAGAGGGTCGGATATCCTCGTCCGTCATAGTATCGATTTAGCAACTGTTATTTCTGGCAGTGATGAATCAATAGAACTGGATCTTCCAAGCGAATGCATCATCTGCAGTGGTACTGGCGCCAAGGGAGGCAGTACTACCTCATGTGATACGTGTCAAGGTCAAGGAAGAGTACGAGTTCGTCAACAAATAGGCCCGTTCGTCAATGAAGTCGTCCAGGACTGTCGTGAATGTGCTGGTGTAGGTTCAACAATAGATTCCAAGTGTGAAGATTGTTCAGGACTTGGGCATAAAATTGAATCGAAGACAATTCGGTTTTCGGTACCTCCTGGTGCGGAAGACGGAACACGTCTTCGGTTACGTGGTCAAGGTCAGCCTGCCGAACGGGGGCAAGGAAAGAATGGAGATCTACTCGTTGAGATTGAAGTTCTAACACATCCATGGTTTGAACGAAATGGTTCTGATTTGATAATGTCTCTTCCTCTAGGGTATCCTGACCTTGTGCTTGGTACAACAATCACACTTGACCATATTGATGGCAAAACATTGGACATTGTCATACCTGCCAAATCATCTGCAGGCCATACTCTTGAAATCAAGAAAAGGGGACTACCTCGATTAAGGCGAAATGGGAGAGGCGATGTCATCGTACTTCTCAAATTACACATGCCTCGGTCTATTTCTAAAGCTGAAAAGAAGCAATTGAAGGCAATGAAAGAAGGACTCAATCCAGAGGATCAATTGCAAACAATTCTTGACGATGCTGCAGATCGTAGAATCAATGGATGATCATTCTTCTTCCGAAGAACGTGAAAGAGTCGTTGGAATTCTCATTCCTCTTGGCTTTCCTCCAACATGGCCATTTAATTCAATGTCCACCTGAGTTCCATCCCCTTCAAGTTCAACGGTCAAGAATATCATGGTTCCCTTAGCTATTGTATCAATGAATATTTCTTCACCTTGATGCAGTAATCGAGGCTCTACGTTTGTTACGTTCCATGGACTTCCATGTGGTGCATCAAATCGGAATGCTGAAACTTCCCATGTCTCATCTGGAGTGTGTAAACCAATGAGCAAAGGCCAGTTCCCTGGCTCTTTTGAAAGACGCTGGTCTAGTTTCCAAATTGCTAAAGATGTTCCTTCTGTCGAATACGTTCTATCTGGAGTTCCCCAGGACTCACATGCAGATTGCCATGGCAGTGTTGAAACTGCTTCAAGTGATTTAACAAGCGTCTTCCTCGTTTGCTTTGGAGATTCTGAGCCGCTATCGAGTAATGCGGTGAGTATCTTCAAACGCTCACGTACAGCTCCCAAACGACGTCCTTTGGAACGAGTGGATTTGATTTTGTAGAACATAAATAATGCAGGCAAAATCATTGCAAAGCCAAGAATCCAACGAACGACTACACCCCAGAGTTCCGCTTCTTCGGAAGGTGGGAACCAAGGTTCTTCACCCTCTTCTGTTGTCACTTTCGTGGTCGTGATTGTGTAGGATACGCTCTGTAATTCATTACTCCACGTCTGATTTGCAAGAATGTTTTCATTTCTGTGCGTGAACTCGATAAGGTGCTTACCAGGGCCCACGTTGAGGTATATCTCTCCTTCATTTGAAAGAGGGTCGAATTCAATTGTATATTCTGCTTCGGTTTCAAAGGTATCCTGGTTGAGTTCCCAGACCTTGACCAATAACTCTTGGTTGGTGGTTCTTATGACGATGTGGACACGATGTAACGAGTCTACCCATCCCTCAACGGACAAGAGGTATACATCTTTTAGATCCAATGCTGCCAACGTCAATGCACCATCAAAATTAGCAGTATTTTCACTCACTAATATTGGCCAAGGGTCAATGTTAAGGGGTTCTGTAGGAATAAAATTTGGTGCATCAATACTCAGATTTCCATCAGAAAAAGATTCGATTGACACGTCGACCCAGTGGACGTCCGAGGTAATTTTCAACATTGCCATTGTACAATTTGGATATGCATACATACGTTTCACAGTATTTTTACTGATCTCGATTTCAGGCATTGAGATCCAATTTGAACCTATCATTACAGTTAACTCAACCTTGATGTCCTCGACCATTGGTGCAAGTTTCACAAAATTCGTTTCTTTGAAACTAAACGCTGTTTGAGATTGAGTATGGCCTATCTGAGTAAATGTGAACGTGTTATCATCAATTTGTTGTGTAAGTGATTTGGAATGAATCGACCGCTGTAATGCATAAGCGGATTCAGCGGCAGTTGTAGAAATTTTAACAATCAATCGACCATCTTCGAGGATGTCGATGTATTCTGTTGATGTTAACAAATCCGGATTGGTGCCAGTCGCAGATTCAATGAGTAGAGGGAGAGATGTTTCCATCGTTGAATTTTGGAAGGAGAAATCAAACCGAATATGATCCGAGGTGTGGTGGAGTTTGAACTCAACAAGGTCTCCTTCTAAGACTTCAATAGCCCAATACTCGGGTGTTTCAGAACGGACTAACCCCGATTCAAACCAATCAGATGAATACGAACCAGTAGATACGGTGTTTAGGTTCCCACGGTGAACATCAACACATTCTGCGGATGAGACGCAACGTCCTTTGGAATCAAGAGTGAAAGAATCTCCTGGTGCTGGACGCTGTGAAGGATGTTGAGAATCAGGTGCTACGAGGATTGATGTCGTAATCGTCTCTGTTTCAACAGATGAGATTGAAATGTTGGCGAAACCAGTTGCGGAGGCAACGACTGTTGCGATAGAAGTCGAGGTTTCTACAGTGCCGTTTTCTTCAATTGAAACAGTGCATGAATCACAACCAACAGCGACTGAGATGATATCGCCTTCGGACACAGGTTCTGAGATGTCATAACTCGTGTCTGCGTCTAGTGTTATCATCTGTACCCGTTCGTCAATAACGAAAACAATGGGTGATTCATCGGCTAGTGTGTTCAATGGTAATTGACAAAGGATAAGAATCGATAACAGAAACAGTCCAGTCCGGTGCCTTGTGCTCCTGCCTCCCATGGATTAGGGTCTAACACCTACTCTTTCAACACTTTCTTTTTCCGAGTAACATCCTTCAAGAAGCAGAGTACTCAGGGGTGTATATGGCGGAAGGTCTAGGACGTACAGTCTTGCATCGTTACCGTTTTGCAAGAATCTGGGGTCTCGGGAACAGAAGTTCTCCTGTGGCTCAAACTCCTTGTTTGATATCTGGTTCCTGCGATCCTATCGAGTTGCAAAACATTGCACCATTTCGTTCAAGTCAGACTCGAACCATCCCCGCAAAATTGACGATCGATACTCCACATTGCCTTACGCCTCCTAATTTCGACGTGCCTGGACCCATTTTTGAAGCATCCATTGGCCACGTTTTACCGCCCTCTCTTGATGAAGCCAATGCTGGTGAATCTGCAGATTCAGGTTCAGTTTTACCTCTCTCTTGGCAGCGTTTGCATCATGATCCATCTCTTTTGGCTGATGACTTGAAACCGCATATTGTCGTTTTAGTCGATGCTGTTCAACTTGCTGCTCAATCTGGGAAATTGGTTCAAGCAATTAGTGTCATCAAGAATCGATTTCCTGGTTCACTTCTTTGGACACCTGGTTTAGGTGGTCCAGACAATGCTGCAGTCCTTGCATGGTTTGGTGTCGATATCTTTGATTTCTCCCGTGCAGGATTTGCAGTTGCCTCCGGCCATCTACTAACAGCGTTCGGTCCACGTGCTGTGATAGACGCAGAAGAATGCTCACCTGTTGTTGCAGTCAATCATTACGATCAATCACTGCGCTCCGTTCGCTCTGCGATTGCCACAGGGACTCTTCGGACTCTTGCTGAACAACAGAGTCTGAACAGTCCAAAACTGGTTGAGCATATGAGGTTCTTCGATAAAATAATGAAATCGTCTGATAATCTTATGAGGATTCATCCGTTAGGTGTTCATCGTATTGATTATCTGAGCACAACAAGTCACCAAGATTCATCTGTTGAACAATGGGTCGATTTCATCTCAAATAAGTATCATGTTCCTGAGAAGTTAGACAACGTTCTTGTTCTGCTTCCATGCTCAGCTAGAAAGCCATATCGCCTGTCGAAATCTCATCGTAAGTTCATCCAAGCTCTAGGTACAAATGCTTGCCATGAAGTCATGGTAACATCGCCTCTTGGTCTTGTTCCAAGAGATTTGGAAGATGTTTGGCCTGCGGCATTTTACGACATACCTGTAACTGGGGATTGGTCTCTTGACGAAGTTCAACGAATTGAATCGATGGTTCGTAATCTTGTGAATCGCCATGATTACAATCGCATCATCAATCACAGTGGCATGGCATTAGAGATAGACGGGTTCGATATTATCGATACCCGACAAGGCGAAAGTTCAGGTTCTCGAACTGCTCTACAACGATTGACTGAAGCCGTTCAATCTGCAAAAGATGAGTTTGGTATTCATCGACGGAAAGGAGAAAAGGTCAATCTTGATCGTTTTATGAGCATCTCTCGATATCTTCACAAATCTGATGATTGGCTTAATGATTGCAGAGTTCGTGGCAAACCGCCTCGATGGAAAATTGAACGTGAGGGTAAACAAATTGCCCTTTGGTCGTTCGAACGGGCAGGCTTTTCCTTTAGCAAGGATGCAGTGAAATATCTCGATGCTTGCTCAGCACTTCCACGTGTCCATCTTGTTGATGATGTGAAATGGAAAGGCGATTTGCATTATGGAATCGTTAAGTCGTTTGAAGCTGGAATACTTATGGGGCAGGATTTGATTGTCATGCAAAATGATGTGGCTGTTGGTCTTGCAAGAAGTATCGCTCCAGGTTGGGAATGGTCAGGAACTCCTGGCCGTCTAGCAAAAATGCATCAACGAATTTAGTTTCATTCAGCGATGTGATTAAGAAGGGAGAGCAAGTCGGAAGGCTGCTCGGAGTAGTTGATATGGCACGTATGTACGCATCCAAGAGAGGAAAAAGTGGCTCATCGAAGCCTTTCATGACTGAAGCTCCTGACTGGTCTAATAAAGACGCTAAGGAGATTGAGTCCCTCATTCTTCAATACTCCAAGGACGGTATGTCCACGGCACAAATCGGAACAATCCTACGTGACAAGCACGCTGTTCCAAATGTCCGATTGGTTCTCGGAAAGCGCATCGGTGCAGTTCTCAGCGAGAACGATGAAAGCGGAACCTATCCTGAAGATTTAATGAACCTCATGCGACAAGCAGTCGCTATCATTGAACATCTCACAACAAACAGTAGAGATCTTCACAACAAGCGTTCTCTTGAACTTACAGAAGCCAAGATTCGCCGATTAGGAAACTACTACAAGGCAGAAGGCCGTTTGGAAGCAGACTGGCGTTACAAGCGTGACCAACTTAGACTTATTGTCGAGTGATTGGGAGCATTCATGTGTGACGGGGTTGAGGCCCCGATGGGTCAGACATGCACGATTTACTTCAGACGTCTTTTCTTTCTCCATTGAAAGAAGATATTGTCAAAGCATCTCACTTCATTTCCAATGGACCATTGGTCCTAGCATCATCTGCTGACCTAGAAGGTCTTCTTGCCCTTGGTTTCCTTGAGGCTGCTCTACTCGATGCAGGGATTTCATATTCTCGACGTTTTCTTCAACCGATGAAGCATATCCCTCGTGACGAACAAAATATTCTTCCAAAATATACTGGGACAAAAATAGTCTTCATCGATTCATTCGGGAAAACAGATGACTTGAACTCAGAACATATTCTTGTCATAAAACCAAAGGAAGTTGAAGTACAATTTCCACACTCTGACCAAATAAAGCGAGGAACTGTTGATGTTGTTATCCAATCCTCTGCTCTTGCATCAGTGATTTCACCAACTGGTGATAGAACGACGAGTTTCCGACCATACGTCGGCGCTGGTCAATGGTTAATGGAAGGTCTTGATACGACCATAGATCCAATTCATACCTTGGTTAGGGATTTTCTCCGAGATGAAGGCGCAATTCAGATTGTTCCTCTTCCTGAAGTTTCTCAACCGAATATCGAGATGATACCTGGACTTTCGGAAAGACGGTTAAAAAAATTAAGTACATTGTGGATTGAAATGAATGCAAATCAGCGCTCACAAGCGTTATCAGAATTTTGTCTACCCTCCCTTTCAACTGAGGGTATTTCGACGGCTCGATTTGAGGAACTTATTTGGAAGAGAATGGTGATTCCTAATCAGGAGAAAGACTTGGCGTCTATCCTGCACGTGTTGCAAAGCAAATGGCCAGAAACCAAAGAAGAGGCTCTCATTTTCGCGAGTCGACTACTAGACTCTTGGCTTCGAACAGGCCATCTTTCCGAATCGACGGATTGAAACATCATGAGAAGGTGGCATAGCCATGGCGATTGAACGACTGTTAACCGGAAGTATACGCGAGCGTGTACAGGATTTGATGTCCACTGAAGATCTGATTATTGAGTCTTTCAAAGATATTGTGAAAGATGAACTCAAGCTTCACATCCGAAGCAAAATCGAAGAGGATCCTGACTTGCATGCTGAAATCCGTGAAGCGGTTTCCTATTATTTCCAGCAAAAAGCACGTTCTGTCTATGCTGAATTGAAAGCTACAAGGGCAGCCACTCGCTTGGGATTGCGTCTCCTGCCTGATGAACTTCAAGGAGAGGTCGGAGAGGCCCTAATTGGCTTGTTTGAAAAGGAACTTGGAACTCTTTTGGACAAAGCACTTTGAAGGGAAAATCAAACCATCTCTTCACAGACTTGCGTTGATGTTATACGCTGGTTGTGTAGCCAAAGGTATGGGGATAGAATGAAAAGACAAGCAGTGCTCATTTTGGGTTGCTTTCTATTCGCAATAATTTTACCTTCAAATCCACTGATTGAGCAGTCATCTGCGGAAAACGTCACAGTTTGTTGTGATTCTGTTGAAGCCGATTTGTATCTTCTTGGTTCAGATAGCGCTTCAATACTGAGTCCATTCGAGGACCTACTCGTTGAAACACCAACATCGGCTTCGTTTGAAACAGCGTTAACATCTTCTGAACAAATTGAGAAATGGACTCTTTCTCCTGCATGGTCGGGCCTAGTCCCTGAATCCGTATGGTCGCTGGAACTAAATTATGAGGTATCAGACGCAGGTGGTGCACAATTGAACCTTTCAGCGATTGTGACTATCGGAGGTTCGACATTCACTGGCTATCTGGACGCAGGTTCCTCCTTCGTTCCCTCTGGAGTAGGAACGCTCACCATCGATATTCCTGTTGAGAGCGTCACAGTCAGTGGTACGTCAGAGGTCTCGCTCACACTCAATGCCCGTACAATCGTGTTTAGCGTCCCCTCAAGTGGCGCAAGTATCGAATTCCTGTGGGGTAGTGAAGCAGAAGATTCCAAAGTTTCAGCAAATTTACCTCTTCTTGATCTCACTCTAGATGAGCCTGTCGTAGAAGGTGATCTTGTCTACTTTGGTCTTCGAATAGAATCAGCATTTGGTATGGAAGCCCTCGTATTTTCAGATTCAATTACATTGAGTGTCAATGGAATTCTACTGGATGGTGACCCAACAGAGGTTTCTGAAGGGGATGCTATACTTGTCATATGGACTTGGGATGGTGCAGCAGGCGGAGTTGAAACGGTCGATGTCTCAATGGAATACGTTCTTCAACCTGGCGTAAAACTCACAGGGTTAACCATTTTTGAAATTGAAACATTTGACAGTAATGGTGGAAGTGGTGGGTATTATCCATTGAATGAACCACTGCGTTCAAGTGGCAGAGGTTCACCATTAACTGTCTCAATTGATTTGGAACTTGAATCGGAAGATAATGGCATTCGATTATCAAGGTCAACCACGCTCGAAATTGGTGGGGAAATGGCCTTTTGGATGCGATGGGGGATGGACCACATGGGCGACGAATCCATACCACTTTCTCGAGTGTTAGGGAATTTCCAAGCCGGAGCAGTCTCAGACGATGAGCGCGGGAGTAGAGTTATCGAAAGTATCGAAGTCAATCAGTTTGAAAGTTACATGGAATCGTACTACATCACATATTTTCAACTCGGGCTTGGTATAGAATCTGATGAACTTCTTGGGGATCTTTCTGAATCCGACACGTTTGCGATTACCCTCGATTTGATGGGTGAAGAACGCGTTACAAATGCACCTCTAACCCTTCGTATTGATAGTTTAACACCAATCTCAAGCGGGTCTGATTATACCCTCCTTCGTTCGTTTATCAAATCGCAGGCATCACCATTGTGGTCGAGTTATGACATTACTGTGTCTGGTTCAACATCCCTCATGACCTCATTTTCTGTCATTGAACTCGATGCGACAGATCTTCTTGAGGTTGATTATCTTCGCTTCCCATGGGGGGAAATGGTAACGATTAGAGGAGATGGGCTTACTCAATCAGATGATTTTTCGATTACGACGAAGCCAACCTCGTCACCATTGCATGGGCCTCTCTCATTAACCATCATCGTCGTCGTGATTTTGATGGGTGGTCTTTTATTAGCCTTCAAGATTGTTCGACAGAAAAACCGTTATCCACTTTTGTTGGAAACTTTACTCATTCCAATGGTTTTTCTTATGGTCTTCTTCGCTTATCCCCCATTGTTTGTCCTTTTCTCATCGACTGGTGTTTCCTTTGTATGGTTGATTACTGCCATGGTTTCTCCCAAATTAACAAACATTAGCCCAGAAAATCCTACAAAAGCCCCGAACATTGTTACAAGTTTTCCCACAATTAATTGCCCTCAATGTGGTGTGGCAAATCCTGTGACATCAAATGAACGTCCAATTCGTTTAGAATGCACTGGGTGTGAACGAATTATCAAGATTGTTGCATGATGTCAAAACTATCATGAACATCAACCTACTGCATACTCCATGAGCGAAACAGTAGCTGACCTTGTCCTTGATGATGAGCACGTAACAATTGGATTAGAAGATACCCTTGTTGAGGGATGTAAAAGACTGGTTAGTATACCATCTGGCATTCTTGTTGTTCTTGATGATGACGACCAAGTGAAGGGAGTTATTGGACAACGACAGATGCTCAAAGCGATTGGAAACGGAATCGATGTTGGAGGCACAACATGCAAGGAAGTTATGGAAATGGATGTTCTGAAAGTACCCCTCACAGATGCTATTGCTGATGTTATCAAATCTGTAAATGAACGCATGCCACAAGCAGTGGTTGCTGTAAATGAGGATGGTGGTTTTGAGGGTTACTTCTCTCCTGAAGATTATCGGCAAGCACAGTCAATACTTGCAGCCAACCCTTCGTTGGGAACGCTTGAATGAAGAACTCATTCATGCATAAGTAGGAAATCATCCTCACGGATAATGGCATATCCTATTCGTTCTAATTGGACGATCGTGCCCACTGCATACTGGTGATTTTCAACCCGGCCTTGAATATGTTCAATCCTTTCTTGCAGGGGAAGGGTTAGTGTCGCTTCTACAGATGAGTCTTTAGAAACCCAATGAATAATTGGGCGTTTGTCACTTCGAGATATTGACCCCACTTGACCACCTTCGTTGATATCTGCGAATTCCTTTAGTCGATATGTTGAATGTTCACTATCTTCCTTTTCGATCAAGATTTTCCTCGACTCCATTGAGATTATTCGCATACCCATAGATTCGTGATTGGGGTGGACTGGAATCTCAATGTCTTTGGGAATATCTCCTTGAAGATCAACTTCAATTGGGTTACGTACGAAAGACAAACGTGGTGCTTCATCATCAATTTTCTTCGTATTGTGTGAGAAAAGAGTTGCTAATGGCACCGATATGTCCTTTTGGGTGACTCCCAACTCAATCCAAAAATTACGTAGAGATTCAGCTTGTATACCCCGTAATTTCAGTCCTTGAAGCGTAGGCAGTCTTGGGTCATCCCAGCCAGTGTATTCTCCATTTTCGATCGATGCTCTCATCTTGGATGTTGAAAATCCACCCCATTCGTGGACTTTCACTCTACCCCAATAGATTGTTTCTGGATAGTTCCAACCAAAGTGTTCGTAGAGAAGAGTCTGCTTGCGTGTTGAATCCATGAGATCTTTACCACGAACAATATGGGTTACACCTTGAAGTTGGTCTTCGACTGCACTTTGGAAATCTAATAGCGGCCAAACTCGATAGATAGAGCCGATTTCAGATCTCGGGTGAGGATTTTTTTGAGTGTCCTGAATTCGTAATGCAGGCCAGTCTCTTAGTGCAGGATTCTTCAGTTCCATGTCGGTTTTAACTCGTACAACAGCATCTCCTGGCTTGTATGTACCATCTAACATCGAGTTCCATCCGTCTAGATTCTTCTCCACCGATTTATCTCGACAGGGACAATTCTGTTTTGTTTCACGAAATGTTCTGAAATCATCTGCTGGACATTGGCAGATATAGCCAAATCCTTCTCGAAGCATACGTTCTGCGTGTTCATAATACAATGGAATTCGATCACTTGCTATCACAATTCGATCAGCAGGCCGACCCAAGAGCCACTCAACTTCTTGGGGAATGATATCGTAAGCATCTAGCATTGGAGGCTTCACAGTCGTATCTGTGTCATCAAACCTGAGAATAAGAGTTCCTTTATGCTCATGAGCGTAGGTGCCGTTGATAACTACTCCACGTGCATGACCGAATGACAGTGGACCGTTTGGATTGGGAGCAAATCGAAGAACAATCTCTTTTCCTTCTGTATCTTTCAAAGGAGGTAGGCCTTCACGTCGCTCTTGCTTTTGACGGCCCTCGAGGAGATGAGGGGCTTCTTGTTGGAGAAGAGATTCGACGTAGTCCATTCCCTTTTCTTGGGCAAGTGAATTAGCTTTTACAACGGATTGAGCAACTAGGGGGCTAATCTGTCCTCCATATTGCCGTAGATCTGCTCGCGTACTCATGATGCGGCCGATAACTGAACCTGCTGCTCCTTTCCCATCATATTCGAACGCATTTTGCAGAGAAAGATGCCAAATTAGGTTTTGAGTCTCAGCATCTGGTGACCACGACATAAACTGGCCTGTCACCGTTGCTTCATGAACTCGTTGCTTCATCATCATTAGAAAACAGCGTTGGTTCAGAACGTTTTCTCCTCGGCAAGGGTGTTGAATAGTTCTTCAACCAAAATCGTTCCACAGTTGCCCATGACCAACGAATATCTTTGTGAATTCCATTCTCCTTAATCAAATCAGGTAATGCCTTCACAGTGTTTGGATCGGAAGGGTATCCACTCCCAACAGACTTTCCTACTTCCAAAGCGATGCGTTCTATTTCCATGTCTCTGACAACCTTAGCAAGTATCGAGGCACCTCCAACAACACGATGATTGGTGTCTGCTTTGTGCTCTGCAACCATCGTTGTTTCTGCCCATGGCCAATCACTTAATCGGTTAGATATACGATTGCTAAATCGTTTTTCATTGACGTCACATGCATCTAATAGAATCTCTAGTTTTTGATTAAACGAACGATGATGGCGATTAAGTATTGAAGAGAAAAGGTCGACTTCTAAGATATTGAGACCCTTTGCATATACGGCGTTATCGATACGATTTGGTTGGCAGATGATTGTATCAACATACCAACCTCTCTCGACTACCTGTTGATTTAACCACTCGTAATGTAACTTACGTTTTGCATGCGAGAGGTGCTTTGAATCCTCAATACGTTGTTCTTCCAACAAGTATTCATCCTCTTTTGGAATTGACAGAAGTCCCACTACGAGGGGGCCGAGTACTGGTCCTCGACCTGCCTCATCTACACCAACAAGCCTCATATGGTTCCCTCATAAATCGAAATCATCCGTTTCAACTGTTTTAGAAGGTAACGTGGTCTGATGAACTGGTTTGTTCGTCATCAAATTTTGTGTGTCATGGCG
Source organism: Candidatus Poseidoniales archaeon (assembly GCA_003602665.1). Classification (GTDB taxonomy): domain Archaea; phylum Thermoplasmatota; class Poseidoniia; order Poseidoniales; family Poseidoniaceae; genus MGIIa-L2. The sequence continues at coordinate 816 of QQSG01000058.1, read as the reverse complement.
AACTGTTCGTTCAGCTACATTTTCGGTAGGCTGTAGGTTTTGGTTTTCATTGTGTTGTGTTGAAACCCCACTGGATTGTATGGAAGAAGCAAGTGCATCCATTTGTGCTTTTTGCGCTTCCAAAGCGTGATGGTCGAGAACTGTTGTCGCCACGTTTCGAATATCTTCTGGCAGAGGCTGTAAAGCCTGTGAAGGTGTTTTAGAGGAGGCTTTGAATGCTGCAGAGAAAGCCTCAGGAGTCACACTTGGACTTTCGATGAGATCAGGCCCTGTGTTGTCTTTACGCTCGAATTTTTGCATCCAATCCCCTTCTTTTTCAGGTTTGGGTTGTTCAATGTTTTTCTGGAAGCGTTCAGCCTCTTTTCTTTGTATTCGATCTCTTACAGCCTTGTTTAGAACAATGGAAGCGATAGCGACTGCTGCAACAACCAGCCACCATCCCATGAATATCTCTATTGCATCGGATGTGAAATCAGAAAAAGAGTAGGATTCATCCTCCTTCTCCTCAATCCAACTTTCTCCCAAAAAGTCATACTCGATTGTGTAGATAAATTCCGTTTCAGGATCAAATATTGAACGAACAACAATTTCAAGAACAAGTGTGCCATTAGTGATTTGGTCAGTCGGTATTTCGGCAGTACCTCTTACTGTAAAGTTGGAATCTCGTGGTAAACTATCCATCTCAAACGTTCGAGGAGACTCAACTCCATCTTCAACAATAGCACCTTCGGGTAAGTTGAATTTCATTGCCGTTGAATGAGATGACTGAAGTTGAATAATAAGTCCATCATTGAGATTTCCATCGTTACGTAATTG
>QQSG01000057.1:800-2654 GCA_003602665.1 Candidatus Poseidoniales archaeon | reverse complement strand
TCAATCGATTCCTTGGTTACGTTCGCAGAAGCAACAGACAAATCACATCGCAATTACGGATATGAATCACATGGTATGGAAGGCGATGTCGTCATTTACAAGAAAAACGGAGAAGCGACGACACCGATTATTCACCGAGCGATTCTACGTGTGATTCCGAACGAAGTGATTCATGCTGTCAATGAAAGCGAGTGTTCGAATGAGTCTTCCTATGATTCAGAGTGGATTGTAGATGGACAAACAGGGGCTTGCGTCTATACTTGGGACGTTCCTGGCACGAACGTTAGCAACGTCACTTCGATCACTCTTGCATTCGATGGCATTCAATCAGGATACTATGACTGCGATCGTATGGTTCACGCAGGCGTGGAGGAATACCTCATGATTTACGAATGGGTTCCATCTCACTCAGGCCTGTTGACACTTGGTGATGCAAATCAATGTTCAGTCGATCAAGGAGCAGCCGCAGTAAACGGATCTTCTGGACTACGAACAAGCGATGGATCAACGCTCGGACCGGTACGGGAATCGTGGGTTGTTGGCAGAGCTGGTGGGGAAATTCCATGGCTTGGTTCAGTTAAACTGATGGTCAGTGGAACGGGACCTGGATTGACATACGTCCCATCCTCATCCTTGCTCNATCTTTTCCTTTGCATAGGAGGAATATTACTCATGCCAATCATTGTCGAACCGATTGTTCGCAAGTTGTTCATGTCTTCGCCAGAATACACTCAAGCGAAACAAGAGCAGGCGTTACTTATTGCGCTTGGAATAACTGAAGAAGAATAATTATTCTTCGCTGTCACTCAGTTGCTTATTTGATGACAAGTGTCGTTCTGCAGAGTGAATACTGAGTTTTGTCAGGAGGAGAAGTTCTTGGGCATAATCGAGATTTGATTGTTCCAAATACCGTTCAACACTGGCCTTTGAACGACGAATTGTTGCAAGGCGTTGCTCAGAACTTTTTGGTCGGGTTTCTTCCCCGCGTTGTTCCATGAGCCATTCCTCAAGAAGCGCTTGGCCCCATTCAGGTGCTCTGAATCGTGCAGACAAGGTGATTTCTGCATGACGATGACGAAATCGAACGCTTGAGTCTCTTGTTCTTGAGGCTTGGATTGAACCGGGATTCCACTGATCAAACGGTATGTGAAGATGATTTTTACATTGCATATGGCCTGTTTGATCGATTGTTCCGTCAATGATAAGTGCTCCGCGTTGTAATCGAACAAAAGCTTGGACGATATCGTCCTCAATTAGCCATTCTGCAATTTGGATTGCTTGCTGGCCCCACTTGTCATTGGTCCATGTTTCAATGGCGTTACGGTGGAGCATAACACGACCTTGTGGCTCCCATTCATGAACCTTCACATTCAAGATGAGGTGCATTGATTGAAATGGAGGCAGGGTTTGGCAAGACTAATGGCAGCGTCATGGGGTGCGGTTACTTTTGACTGGCGTATCATCCCATTGCTCATTTTTGCTTGGTATCTTCTTCTAAAAAAATGGGAACGTGATGGAAAACTCGACGAATGGAATGCGACCAGGGTGTTTGGCTTTGTACTGATGGTTCGAACCAAACGAGGTCTCGATTTACTTGAGAAGGTTGCCAAACCGAGAAAATTCTGGCGTTTCTATGGAGAAGTCTCTCTTTGGGTTTGTAATCTTGCAATGCTTGGCGTGGCACTTCTTGTCATTCTAGCGTTCATTACTTCAATCTTCAATCCCGTCGATACACCACCACCATCAGCAAGTGAATTGGTTGCTATACCCGGATTAAATCCAATGATTCCTCTTTGGTGGGGATTGATCGGTTTCATCGTTGCGCTTGTCATTCACGAATTTGGGCATGGCCTA
>QQSG01000057.1:0-415 GCA_003602665.1 Candidatus Poseidoniales archaeon | reverse complement strand
GTGTTCTTCACGACAACGGCGTATCAGAGAACCTAACCATAACGTTAGGTGATAAATACGAGCATTATCTCTCGGAAGGTTTTGCAAAATCTGATTTAGAACTTCTTGAAATTGAGCCAGGTGATGCGTTCTTGGGCGTTGAAGGAATGGCTCAAAACACAGCAGGAATCGATCGAATTGCAGGTCCACTTTCTCCGAATCAAGATTATTCACTGCTTCAACGAACGCTTCTGACACCATTCCATGTCCTTCAGGTCATGATTTTGCCGTTTGAATCTCAAGGTGTAGCAATGGCACCTGCAGAGGAAGCAATGCTTGAGACTGACGATGGATGGATAAGCAGTCTGCTTGGAAAAGAAGGGCTTCTGTTCCTCGTTAACCTACTCTTTTGGGTCATGTGGGTCAACATTCTTCT
>QQSG01000056.1:2285-3889 GCA_003602665.1 Candidatus Poseidoniales archaeon | reverse complement strand
CCAAATATTGCTTCTAAGGAAACATGGGTCCGTCAATACGATCATGAAGTTATGGCCCAAACTGCTGTTAAACCGTTTGTTGGAAAAGAAAGAGATGGCCCAGGTGATGCAGGCCTCATCGCTCCAATCCATGGAGACCCACAAGGAATCGTTGTATCATGTGGGATCGCTCCAAGATATTCTGATATCGATGCTGGAGCAATGGTTGCTGCAGCCATTGACGAAGCAGTACGTAATGCAGTATGTGTGGGCGTTGACATCGATAAAATGGCTGGACTTGACAACTTTTGTTGGCCAGATCCAATCGAATCAGAAAAGACCCCTGATGGTAAATTCAAACTCGCTCAACTTGTTCGAGCCAATCGTGAATTGGAACGAATTTGTCGAGCATATCGATTGCCCTGCGTCTCTGGCAAAGATTCGATGAAGAACGATTACGGCGTATGGCCAAACAAAATCTCGATTCCACCGACTATGCTTTTCTCTCTCTTTGGAAATCATGTTGACGTACGAAATACAGCCACATCTAATTTCAAACAACACGGACAACGCATCTACCTCGTTGGAAACAGTAAGGATGAGTTAGGAGCTTCAGAAGTCGCTTATCATCTGACTGAGAAGAACCTCGCTGATGGTATTGGCGGCAATGTACCTCGCTTACCCGAACCAGAACGTCAACTCGATATTTACCGTAGACTTTCCAAAACCATCCAAGATGGACTGATTCGAACCGCCCATGATTGCAGTGAAGGTGGACTTGCTGTAGCCGTCGCTGAGATGTGCATCGGTGGACGTTTAGGAGCCATTATCGACATTGATGGTATTGGAGAAGGAGATTCATTTTCTCGACTTTGGAGTGAATCCCTTGGAAGAATTATTGTTGCAGTAGACTCAGAACACGAAATGCAATTCATTGAAGCCATGAGCGATGCAGATATCCATCTAATTGGGATGGTTACTGACACACAGAACCTTATTATCGAAGATGGCTATGATGAATTGATTCAAGCGGACGTTGCTGCTCTAACCAAGTCATGGAAAGAAGCACTCGATATGACTGGGGGTGTTTGAATGACCGATAATGTACGTGTAGCAGTTCTTTTCGGTTTTGGAATTAACTGTGATCGTGAAACAGCAGCTGTATTCGATATGGTTGGCGGCACTTCCGAACGCCTTCACGTAAACCACCTCGTACAAGGAAACCGAAGTCTGGAAGAGTTCGATATTCTTGCAGTACCTGGTGGTTTTTCTTTCGGCGACCATCTGGGGAGTGGCCGACTCCTTGGAAACCGTCTTCGCTTTGCCTTAAGAGAACAACTTCAGAAATTTGTTAGTTCAGGAAAACCAATTATTGGAATTTGTAACGGATTTCAAGCACTGGTTAAGACAGGCTTACTCCCTGGGCCAGAGAACGCCTCACTTGAACCGGATTTGATTCAACGTGCAAGTCTAACACTCAACAATACTGGTCGATATGAAGATCGCTGGGTTACATTAGAATTTGATTCTGAAAGCCCATGCATCTGGACAAAAGGAATCCAAAGAATCGAATGTCCAGTACGTCATGGAGAGGGGCGCTTCGTTATGCCAACAGAGATGGAACT
>QQSG01000056.1:0-2218 GCA_003602665.1 Candidatus Poseidoniales archaeon | reverse complement strand
GGGCTTTCAGATGATTTGTTACCATTCCCTCTAAGTCCAAATGGAAGTATGCGTAACATCGCTGGGATATGCGATCCAACAGGGCTCGTCTTTGGTCTCATGCCACACCCAGAAGCATTCTACACCATGTGGCTCCACCCAGAACACACATCAATGAAACTGAATGAAGGTGAGTGGGAAGGTTCAGGCCTACAGATATTCAGAAATGCCGTTGAGTACGTTCGAAGTCAACGGTGAGATTCAATGAGTCGTCGCAATGACATCGACCAACTACGAGGCGTTGCAATTCTTCTCATGGTCATGGTCCATTCTGCGGCAACTTGGGCGCCTTCTGATGCTTCGACAACAAGCATTCTTGCCCTTATTATAGGAGGCTTAGGCGGCTTAGCAGCTCCATTATTCGTTACAGTTGGGGGATGGGTTACGGTTCAATCGAAATGGACGTTACGGAAGGCCTTGATTCGGTTTGCATTTCTTTACGTAGCTCAAATTCTAGTGAATCTTTCTGCTCCGCAACGATTTGATACCTTCTCACCAGGGGTTCTCACACTTATTCGCTCTACTCTATCTAACGGCTCCATTATGGGTCCGAATAAGTCAGAATATACAGGCAACAATTCTGGTTGGAGTTGGCATTCTTACTCTGAATCATATACTTCTTTCAGGACATGAAGCATTGGATTGGGACGATCGAACCTTTGTTGGAGGGTTGCTCGAACATATCAGACACCTTTTCCTAACAGGAACGTATCCCCTTCTACCTTGGATTTTGTTTTCCCTCTTCGGAGCATCGCTCAATAATTTCAAACCATCTCNTAGAATTTTACTGATCCTTGGTTGTGGCGGATTTTCTATTAGTGCTTATTTTTTGTATGAGTCAATGCAAGAAAAAATACCATTTGCTCAACCATCGGGGGAAGCAGTGCTGACATTTTTTCCAGCAAATACCGCCTTTCTGATTGCAGCATTAACAGGAGTGCTTCTCATCTGGGCAATGCTCGAGAACATGGACTCAAGGATAGGCATTCACCATTTAGGAAGGCTCTCTTTGACGTTATACGTTATTCACTTCATTCCTCTAAGTCTATTTGATAATCTAAACTTGGGGCTTTCCTCTGCGAGTGTATTGGTGCTTGGGTATACGTTACTTTGGTGGCCACTTACTTTGGTTCACCAGAAGTTATTCCCAACCTACTCACTAGAGAGAATGTTGCGAATTATGACTGAGCAAAGATAAGGAAGAGGGTGCATAGAGCACCCTCTTCCAATTTTGATTTCTTACAAATAACTCAATCAAGAATTCATTGCTTCGGTTGCTTTCTTAGCACCCATCCATGCAACAATACCGAATCCGATCTTGTTGATGATATCTGCGATATTGTAAGCAACAGCCATGATTTCAGCACCGTTGTCCATCGAAATGAGGTCAACTTCAGGGCTGAAGAGGTAGCCAACAGGGTAGATGATCCAACCGACGACAATGAACCAGCGGAGAGCGTTTGCGCTCCATAGGAGTTCAGGTGCGATTTTGCTGTTGTCAACACCAAGCCCGTTAGACCATGGCGTTCCAGTTGCTACTACAATCATAGCCCATCCCATTCCTCCAAGGAGGAGTGCGACGATTGGCTGCATCAAACCAGCTTCACCAGCGTATCCGAATCCAATCATGACAAGAGCACCAGTGAAACAGATTCCAGTGAATCCAAGTCCAGCGACTTTCTTGTCGGTGATTGCGCCCTTGCCGACGAGAGAAGGGAATTTGAGTGCCATCAATGGGACCGTGATAATCCAATCCATGTATCGGTACTCAACAGATACTGTGCCGTAATCGGCGTAGACTCCACGCATGTAATAGTAGTGGAAAGCAGCAATACCGACAATCAATGCCGAGATGGTCATTGTGGTTCGGTATTCAGGTGCAACGTTGCTTCTCTCACTCATGAAGAAGATGAAAGCAGCGCCCATTGCGATGTATCCAACAAAGAATAAGAAGAAGGTCATGGTCTTTAGCGTGCTACCTTCAATAAATTCAGGCAGTCCGTTGCTACCAACCGGTAAAGTTGCGGCGCTGGCAGTTCCTCCTAATGCGAGGGCAAATGTTGCGACTAGAAGCAGGCTTGTTGTTCTTGAGAACTTCTCAGATATCATGTTATCAAGGCATACTAAAAGAGCCGCGGATATATATTTTTGTATTAAAATTCCAACTTTTATTCTATAT
>QQSG01000055.1:4159-4650 GCA_003602665.1 Candidatus Poseidoniales archaeon | reverse complement strand
GCCATGAAGACAACAACCATGATCGCAGCAGCACCAGTAATCAATCGACCAGTCTTTTGCAATCCATTTGCAACAGCTTGTGTGTTGTCGCCTGTTACTTCCCATTCTTCATGAATACGTGAGAGCATCAGTACTTCGTAGTCCATAGAGAGTCCAAAGACGATACAGAAGATGATCACTGGATTCGTGGTTTCAATCGGTTGTGCAGTAAAGTTGAGCAGTTCGGCCCCATTACCCCATTGGAACACAAAGACGAGCATACCGAAGGTTGCTGAGATTGATAGAATATTCATGATAATTGCCTTGATTGGAATGATGACACTTCGTACTTGAATGAAGATTAAAACAATCGTCGAGATGAAGATGAAGGCGAGAGCATAAGGAAGATTTTCTTTGATTGAATCAAGAATATCAAGACTGTAGGCTGCAAATCCTGCGACCATAAGCACTCCATCGTCGCCCATGTTGAGATCCTCGAGGAAATCATTTCG
>QQSG01000055.1:3220-4116 GCA_003602665.1 Candidatus Poseidoniales archaeon | reverse complement strand
GTAATTGGTCCATTGAGTGAGAAGACAACGAAGGTTACATTGTTTGAAATGAATTCGTTTCGGAAGTATTCCCGAGTAGCTTGTTCTTCAGCGCTAAGGAATTCATCAGGAGTCTGCCAAAAGGCAACAACTTGGGATTCGGTCATATTGGATGAGGGCAGGGCATAACCGAATGCTTCTATGACTCTGGAATCGTTGACGTGATCGACCATCCAACGATGCATTGCTCTGAGATTGGATTCCTCAAGAGGGTCTTGGCCGTCGAAATCCATGACAACTAAAGCAGCATTGACTGCTGTTTCTGGCCACTTTTCGTCCATGTGTTCAAACCCAACTCTCGTTTCATCATCTGGGGGTAATGCATCACGAGATGCGATTGAGAAATCTGCTTGAAGGAACGGTAGACCTGCTCCCAGTAGGATGACGAGTGTTGGTATCAGTACTGCCCATGGGCGTTCCATGACTGTCGTTGCAATCTTTGCCCAAACACCATCTCCAGTATCGTTTTCTGTACTAAAGGCGAACTTAATTTTTCCAACAAAGACTCTGTGGCCAAGAATTGCCAGTACTGCTGGTAACACAATGACTGAGAAAAGCATTGCAACAGAGACGGCGAGTGTTCCGCCGATTCCAAGACTCGGCAAGCCAGTTCCAGTAAAGAAGAGCATACCCATCAATCCGATAGCAACCGTTACTCCGCTGAAAAAGACCGCTTTGCCGGCTGTGGCGACAGTCATTGCCGTAGATGTACGAATATCTCTTCCTCTGTTCAATTCTTCACGGAAACGATTGACAAGGAAAAGGGAGTAATCAACAGAAACACCAATTCCAATGAGTGTAATGATGTTGATTGCGTATTGTGTCACCTCCATTGTATTCGAGAGCCAAATTGTGAG
>QQSG01000055.1:1406-3009 GCA_003602665.1 Candidatus Poseidoniales archaeon | reverse complement strand
GTTTCGTGATTATCAGCATACAGTGACTTTGCTGAAGTGCGGTCGAGGTTTATTGTGACTCTATTTTTGGCCCAAAATCCACCTTCATCCGCATATACAAATTCGGTGCGCTCATCACCAGTTGTATCCCATGAATACTCGATAGAAACGTCATCCATCTTTTCCCAGTCTGCCAAAGCAGACGTCACTTCATCTTGCCATTCTTGTGAAGAATCATCAAGAGATTCGTGATAAACAAGAAAGACAAAACCTTCTGCATCTTCTTCTTCACCAATGAAAGCATCTTCACGAAGATCACTTGCTTGAACGGATTCGTGTTCTCCAACACCCCATGACTCTGCCCAGTTTGGTCCCATGGCAATGAGTGAAGCCATACCAATACAGGCCAAAAGGCCAACAACAAGGACCTTTTTCCTGTAATCGTAGGTAAATTCACCCAGCTTGTAGAAAAGACGATTCTCTAAGAGCTTTGGATCTGTTACGGATTCCATGTGCTTGCCGTAGCAAAACGGTTTATCAAATCATGTATGGAGCAGCCATTCACTTTCGGTCAGTTGGTTTACTTGATGGGCCCGGTAGAGGAAGAGTCCATGCACGATTCTTTCTCTTCTCGAGAACAAAAACATCTTCTTCATCAGACCCTTCTATAGATTCTAAGTCAGTTGACATTTCCAATCCAAAATCAGAAAGTGTGGTTTGATCTTGAGGCAATCCAACTTCATTTTCTTCATCAAAAATCTCAGCATCGACAGCGTGCGCATAGGCAATCTCATCAAGTGCCTCGACTGAGATATACATTGATTGGGGCAGGCCACCACTCAACGGAACGACATGGACAAATTCGTTTGGAAGACGTCCATCGAAATTTGAATAGTATGCCATACTCTCATCCTGCATCACAAAGTCGATTTTATACCAACGGTCATCCTTCTCAATCGGCCTCGTACGGATATGAACCAACACTCCAATTTCTTCTGCATCATCCTTAAGATTCGCTTGTTCAATCATCGATTCAAACACGGGACCGAAGAAAGCAAGCCCTTCATTTTTCAACTCCTTTGAATTGCGACCATAGGTGTACAGAACCCGGTTTTGGTCGAAGTCTCGTCGGCATACAATCACTGTGGTATCGGAATCTTGTCGCATGGAGATAGAGATATCAGTCGACAGTTCTTAATCATAAGTCTCAGATTCACAACAATGAAGCGATTTACAATACAAGTCTTGATGAAGAGAACCGATAGTCGTAACTCATGGAGCAAGCAATATTCGGCGGTGGATGTTTTTGGTGCGTTGAAGGCGCCTACAAAAGAATGAAGGGAATCATTTCTGCTTTGCCAGGATATGCTGGAGGCCAACGCCCCAATCCAACCTATGAGCAAGTGTGCAGTGGAAGAACTGGTTATGCTGAAATAGTTATCATCGAATTCGATCCATCTCTTATTTCCTACTCCACGTTACTCGAAGTCTTCTTCACAGTACACGACCCGACTCAGTTAAATCGTCAAGGAAACGATGTAGGCACTCAATACAGAAGTTGCATTATGCCCGTAAACGACGAACAGGAGAGAATGGCAAAAGAAGCAATTCAATCATTTAGTGA
>QQSG01000055.1:0-1375 GCA_003602665.1 Candidatus Poseidoniales archaeon | reverse complement strand
GAACCTGCTTTGAATCTTGTTGTTGCGGAAGTATACCACCATGATTACTATGCTCGAAACCCAAATCAGGGCTATTGCCAAATGGTTGTTGCTCCAAAGCTAAGCAAGGTTCGAAGGAAGCTTTCACATTTGTATGAAAATACAGATTGAGACATCTACAACGCAGAGTTGAAAGAGTGAATAGCGCACCGTAACCCATGGTCAATGGAATCTTTCAACCGCCAACCCCGAATAACGAACCTGTCATGGGCTTCCTCCCTGGCTCACATGAGCGTATTGAATTGCAAGCAGAACTTGCAAAACAGATGTCAGAAGTTATCGAAATCCCTTGCATCATAAACGGAAAAGAAGTTTGGACAGGAAATGTTGTCGAACAGGTTATGCCCCACAATCATGGCCATGTTCTTGCTAAGGTACATCTCGCTGGTGAGCAAGAAGTCAAGGATGCAATCAATGCTTCCCTTCAGGCCCATAAAGCGTGGTCAACAATGCCATGGGAAGCGAGAGGTGCAATTTTCCTGAAGGCTGCAACAATGCTTGCTGGAGAGCGACGACATGAGATCAACGCTTCGACAATGCTCAATCAATCAAAGACATGTCATCAAGCAGAAATTGATTCTGCTTGTGAACTCATTGACTTCTGGAGATTCAATGTCGATTACGCCCGAGCAATTTACGAAGACTTGCAACCACCGATTTCGCCTGATGGTGTATGGAACCAAAGCGAAATACGACCACTGGAAGGTTTCGTTTTCTCCATTACGCCATTCAACTTTACAAGCATTGCAGGAAACCTACCTTCCTGTGCTGCCATTATGGGCAACACTGGAGTATGGAAACCAAGTAGAAACTCATATGTTTCAAATTATAGAATTATGAAGCTTATGATGGATGCTGGACTTCCTGCTGGCGTGATCAATTTCATTCCTGGAAAAGCATCAGTCGTCGGAGACATTTGCATGTCACACCCAGACCTAGCTGGAATCCATTTCACTGGCTCCACAGGTGTCTTTAGAAAACTCTGGAGAGACATTGCAAATAATTTGGAAAATCTACGCAGTTATCCGCGTATTGTTGGCGAAACTGGTGGTAAAGACTTCATCGTTGCACATCCAGAATGTGATGAAGAAGCCCTCATTGTAGCACTATTGCGTGGTTCGTTCGAGTTCCAAGGACAGAAATGCTCTGCTGCAAGTCGCGCATACGTACCAGCCTCAGTATGGGGGCGTATCGGCTCAACGTATTGTGCTGAAGTTGGGAAGATTACGATGGGAGATGTCTCTGATTTCTCCAATTATATTGGGGCAGTTATTGACAAGAAATCCTTCGATAATATCGCAGGCTACATTGATCGAGCGAAAGCAGACAGCGGTTG
>QQSG01000054.1 GCA_003602665.1 Candidatus Poseidoniales archaeon | reverse complement strand
AAATGACGACTGCAATGGTCGGTCCAATATCCCAATCATCGTCGTTTATGACATAAACAGACTGATTGGAGTCAAAGGAGAACTCTCCAGCCCCACATGCATAACAAGCTCTTCCGAGTTTGATGTATGAATCGTTATCAAAATAGAAGTTCTTATTTGTATCTCTATTCGTTTGACATTCTTCACCTTCATTCTGAATTTCATAGTAAAACTCACCTTCATTATCAGGTCCGAGATTCGACCAATCAGCTTGAACAATGTTCGGTTTTTGAATAACGTTTACGCTTGTAAAATCACAATGGTCCCAGATACCATCATCATTTTCATCAACAAATTCTCCTTTGACATAGAATGTAAAACCAAGGTCCCCTTGTCCATCTTGATCAAGAACAGAAAGGGTTCCATTGGTTACATCTTCGAGAGCAAAGGTTGGCCTCCCATCTTCAATGTCATCGACTTTGGCAATGCCGAGTGCAAAGCCTCCCACCCCTATGAGGAGAAGCACTACGCCAATAATCATGCAGACTTTTGCACGTTTGTCCATGTATACTGCATAAGTTGTACATTCTTAACACTATAGGGACGCCTCAAGAGAGGCGTCCCAAATAGAGGTTAAGATTCAATACCCATTCAAGAGTAATCTTTGTCTTCATCTTTGCCAGTCATGACAAAGTGCATGATGATCAATGCAACACCACCGATGTAGAGCAAGAGCCCTACGTAATCGAAGCCGTTGTCAAAGTTCATCCACCAGCCCATGAACTCTTGGTTCTGGACAATTGCACTTTCCATGTCTTCTGCATCATCATCTTCAATTTCTGAAGATTGTTCAATTTGGAACACAGGTTGCAAATCGGTCATGTTTGGCGCTGAAGCCAAATCAAGTCCAGTTCGTGTGTCAAGATAGAACGTAGAGGTTGAAGAACCTGAGATGATGAGTCCTGAGATGTCTTCAGACATCATCGAAATCTCGCTTCCAAAGTAAACTGGAAGAGCAGGTGTGGTTGCGTCAAGGAGCGTGAAACTCTTGATGAGTTTAGCAGTAATTGGGTTTGTAGTTGGGTCAACACTTGCTGTCCATTTGTCAACTGGTATTCCCTTTACGTCTCCAGTTCCATCATCGACAACTTCTGTAACAGCGTATCCACCAGCATCGACCATGTCGCCACTTCCGGTAAGGAATCCACCAGTGGTCTCATTGAGATTTACTGGGGTAACAAGCCCAAAGGTTGCAGCGAACATCATATCGTTTCTCCAAGAGAGTTGATTTGAACCGTCCTCGCTGATTGCTTCACCCTTGTCGCAATCTGAGTTGTGTCCAGTGCACATNACGTAGACTGAAGCAGGTCCTGTGGAGATTCCACCAGATCCAAAGTAGGTTTGATTTGTTTCAAGTTTGGACCATCCCAATGAAGGGTCTGTTACGTCACCAGCAACGAAAGCACTGACTGGGTCTCTCCATCCATAGAGCCAATTTTCGAGAGGCATGGTCATGTATTGACCACTGCTTCCAAAGGAGTCAATAAGGAATCCAGGAACGAAATCACCGTAGATAACACTCATCATGAGTGTTCGAAGAGCATTTGCTGCATTCGCATCAACACCATACAGTGCTTGAATTGTTGCAGCGTTCCATTCCATTGGAGCACCTGGTCCCATTGTAGCAAAATCAATTGGAGGCGTCTTACCTGTGAGTTCACCAAACAGGAAAATCGTAGCACCGTTTGTTGTAGTTAGTCCAAGAGGTCCGTAGAGAATGTTTCCAGATACTGCTTCTGCAAGATCGATTGAAGGAGCGCCTTCTGATGCTGGAATGAGAGCTGATCCCCAAGCACCACCAAGGTTGATGCTGTTATCGAGATATCCACCGTTGACTGGATCTGCTGCTCCAAAGGAGACGTTAACGAATTGTTCAGCAGTCATAGTACCAGTTCCTCCAAGGAGAATCATTGGAAGAGAACTAACGCTTGTTAGCCATCCGCCAACCCATGCTCCAACCGCAGCATATTGTGTTGCATCAAGGCCATAGGTTGTCATTGCAGTAGCAGCATCCATTCCGGCGAATGCAGCAATACCGAAGGATGTACCTTCAAGATTGGTTGCAAGAAGACCTGTTGGCATATCAGTTCCTTGTCCTCCAAAGAGAAGACCCATAGCAACAGTGTTGTCAATATCCACACCCAGATAGTTCATCATACGTGTTGAAGCATTGACTGCAAGAGGATCTTGGAACCAATCATCATCAGCGCCACCGTGCGTCATTGAGAATGTTCCTCCAATTCCGTAACACATTGCATAATCTCGAGAGATTGTGGTGTTGAAATCAGGTGTTGTTGCATCAGCCATTGCAGTAAATTGCCAGATACTTGCGCGTTGCATAGTACCGACGTTTGCAAAGCCATTTGCTGCGTCAGCCATTATCTCACCGTAGGTTGCTGTAGGGAAAGCAGCACAGTGCCCAGCGAGAAGGAGAACTCCTTGCATACTGGTTAGGGAAGCGTCTTCACCTGTTGGCATCATAGCCGAATCAAAAGCGTAGGATAGATCAGTGAAGGAAGCAGATGGCGCTCCAGTAGCCAAGTAATCGACTGAAGTACCCATACCACTTTGGTTTGTAGCTGCAAACCATTCATTGAAACCTGGTGCCTCTGGGTCTGCATTAGAGAAATATCCGTTACCAATAATTGCAGAGGAGTTGGCTGCATCCATTGGTGCACCCAATGCTCCCATCTGAATACCACCGTATGAGGTCGCAAGTCCATCAGCTGTTGCTTTACCAGCAGAGAAAGATTCCATCTCGTTACCGATTGCACCAGCAGCGAATCCAGCCTTTGTTAGGTCCATGATTCCATTGATTGCAGTTCCTGTAGCTCCAACGACTTGAGGTTGGAAAGGAATGTTGAGTTGAGTGATAGGCATATCACAAGGGTTCAATGTATCTGCAGAGCACTCAAAGACCTTTGATTCATCATACGTCAATGTACCTGCGGATTCGTTGAAGTCGAGAATATTACGAGTTGTTGTAATATCATAGAGGAAAGGACCAACCTTTTCGTAAACGGGTTCTCCTCCAGCCATAACTTCATCTGCATTGGTTAGATTCCATGCATAGTATGTTCGTTCTGAAGTGGATGTTGCCCAGTCTTCTTCTGCAGTGGTACAGTCGCTGTCTTCACAAGCTGAGTCATATGGATATGTCTCAAAATTGTCTTCCACTGCGTCTTCTACCATGCCTGTTGCTATCGGTGCCAGGACAGCAATATTCAGTATGATCATTATCGCTCCGGCTATTAGTTTTTCATTTGCCATAGGTGTTCCCCAGAACACCGGGTGATGCTCAAACTACTTAATCTTGAGAGGCAGAATACCGAATGGCAGTACCATAAGCAGTGAATTCGTATGCAGCGGTCTTGTCATCGTTCTTTGATTTCTTAGAAATCATAGAGGTTTCCACACGGAGATTGATGACCTCATCAAAGCCTGATTGGATAGCCTGCATCCTTAATCGATGAATAACAACACGACGCCCATAGGTCAACATTTTGTCATATGAATGGATTTTACCGCCGAAGAGACCCTTAATTGAGCCCATCAGCATTTGCCACCATGAAGGACCCACAGAGATGCTCTCCATGACCAGCGAGGATGAATCGATCTGACGTGCTTGACTTGGATTTGAAAGATTTGAAACAGGGTTTACAGTCCCTGCCAAAGCCTTTTCTTCAGTATCGAGTTTAAGCAGAAGTTTGTTTTGGTGGAGATTACCAAACAGCCATGAACCACCCCAAATGAGCAAACCTAATACTGGGAAGAAAAGGTTGCAAATCAAGGTGTACAGTGTTGCATTATCCAAGAGGATCGCCTCACTCGACAGTTACTGCAGTTCCGTATGCGAAAAGTTCAGCAGCGCCACCAGCGACTGCAGATGTAGCAAAACGTACGTTGACAATTGCATTAGCACCACGGCTTTGGGCATCCATCATCATGCGTTGTAGTGCTTCATTACGAGCTTCTTGCAAGAGTTCAGTGTAGGCTTTCAATTCTCCACCGACCATGTTTTTGAACCCTGCTCCGATGTCCTTGAAGACGTTCTTTGCACGTACAGTTGATCCTTGGACAAGTCCAAAGGAACCAGTAATGAGTTTTCCAGGTACGGTTTCGGTGTTTGACAGATGCATGCCTTGTGACATGGATGAACCTTGGCAAGGTAACTTATGTATCTATTCCAAAGACACTTACAACAATGGTTGGTTCCTTAACCATTCTAAATCCGAGATATAGAGTTGACGAATATCGTCAAGACCAAGGACGAGCATAGCCAGTCGCTCAAGACCCATACCCCATGCACAAACTGGTGAAGTGATTCCAAGAGGCTCTGTTACTTCGGGTCGGAAAATTCCTGCACCACCAAGTTCGAGCCACTTACCTTTCCACTTGACTTCAATCTCAAGACTTGGTTCCGTATATGGGAAGTAAGCAGGACGTACACGTACTTCAGGATAGCCCATCTTGGCATAGAACGTCTTCAGTGTCGTAACAAGCATCTGAAGATTTGCACCTGGTTCCATGATGATTCCTTCGATTTGATGGAATTCAGGGAGGTGTGTACGATCAATTGCTTCCTTTCGAAACACTCGATCAACTGAAAATACTCGACATGGTTTATCTGGATTTGCTGCAAGATGTTGAATGGTATTCACTGTGGTATGCGTTCGCAACAATGCTCGTTTTGAAACGTCCTCTGAAAATTCACCTGACCAGCCGAGAGAACCAGTATCGCCTCCATCCTCATGAATTGATTTCCACTTGCTAATGAGTTCTGGATCGAGTTCGAGAGAGTCTGGATTTTCGAGATAAAAGGTATCCTGCATCTCTCTTGCAGGATGATCTTGTGGAATAAACAGTGCGTCCATATTCCAACCTGCAGTTTGAACATAATCATCAACCAATTCTGAAAAGCCCATTTCTAAGAAAACGCGTCGAATGCGTTCAATCAATTCCTGCATAGGATGAGAACGACCAGTCCTTGGAGTTGCTGATTCGAGCGTTACATCGAAAGCACGAATATCTGCATCCTTCCATTCACCAGATTGAAGTAATTCAGGAGTGATTTCCGTCACCTGTTTTTTTTCTTCCAAATCAGAAGCCAATATACGGGTTCCTTCATCGGTTAAACTCCAACTGCGTAAACGGATTTCAGTCGTTTCTATGAGTCCTTTACGGCCATTGAAGTGGTTGAGTAATCGTTCACTCAAATCCTCTTCATCGGCAGGTAGGCTTGCAAGAAACATTGCTCTTGACTGGAGTTCTGTCTTCACTTTCGAAGGATCTTCGCATTCAAACACTCCACCCTTGAGTTGGACATCGAGTTTCTTTAGAAGTCCCACGCCAGGGCCAGCTTCATGTCGTTCAAAAGAGGCTTGTAATTTCTGCATTGTTGGTTCTTCTTGAGCATCGACCCATCTCCAAAGTCTGGCTTCAAGCAAACCATCTGAAACTGCTTGACGACCCTTATCCGCAAGTTTGACTGTGCGGCGTACAAGTTCATCGATGTTCACAAATCCTTTGTTTGAAAGTCCATGCCCTGCTCCAACAACAACTGCTTGGTCATTCCAACCGCATGCCTTCATGACATCTTCGAGAGACCATTTGTGCGTTGGTTGCTCAAGCATTGCTCGCAGCATCCTACGTTCTGGATTTGATAACCCAGATGATTCGGTCATAACGATTCCACCCCCTCAAAGGGTTTCAATTCACCGCTTCTATTGAGACAAAAGTCTCAATCATCGTCTGTATCGAACATAGCAAGGAGATTCAGCAGTTCACGTTGACGCTCTTCCATCTCATTCCGATCTTTCTTTGGAATATCAGGATTCTTGAGATTTTCTGCAATGTCATCCAGTTCTTCTCTTGCAGAATCCCTGGATTCTTGCAACTTCTTTCGCTCTCGTTCCATCTTACGCTTGGCAGTTCGTTGTGTTGTTGCCTCTGCTTGTGTGTAGACACTGTCTGAAAGTTCGACTGATGTTGGGTATGGGATGTTGATGTTCTCCTTACCGAAGCGTTCATCGACGTTTCGTAGAAGCCAATCTTTAGCGACCCATTCGTCACTGTAGTCTTCAACCCAAGTGTACACGCGGAAGACCTTTGCAAAGTCCCCAAGTTCGTTGAGAAGAATTCTTGGTTCTGGACGATCGATAACGTATGGACATTCTTTTGCCAGCTGGAGCAGAGTGTACTTTACGTGGTCAATGTCCTCACGATAGTCGACACCTACGTCGAGAACAACCGATATTCGTCGAGCGATTCCATCTCCACCACCACGAGCGTGATTGATGATTTTAGATTGGACGAGAGTGTTGTTTGGAATGACAACCAAACGCTCATCTCTGTCCAGGACCTTAGTGGAGAGAATACCAACTGAAACAACTGAACCTAGGGTTTCTTCCACTTCAATTCGGTCGCCTACTTCGAATGGTCGGTCGATTGATAATAGGAATGAGTTCACGATGTTTCCAAGGGTTTGTTGAACTGCTAATCCGATAATCAGTGAGAAAACAGCCAATGATGCGAGAATACCAAACAGTTCGATACTCATTTGGTCCAAAGCGAAATACAAACCAGCAAACCAAACTACGGTTCGAAGGAAGAAAACGATGATTGAGTTACTGCCTGAAACAGTAACGCTCCCTTGAGCGCTGAAGCGATCCATAAGCACTGGAATCAAATGTTTGATTGAAACGCTTAAAATCGATGCACTGAGTATCACGTAGAAGGCAGCAAACATTGGTTCTGTTGTGTCAAATGTTGTTCCATCGGTACCAAGAATCCAACGGATGGTGAGTTGAACCCCAAGAGCGATGATGAAGGCATAGGTTCGATTAGCGAGTGGACGGTGAAGGTGGTCGTCCCAGTCTACTTCTGTTGCAGTAACAAACTTCCACCATGGGCGAATAACGGCGTACTTAGCGACTAAAAGACCAAAGAGAATTGTTCCAATTGCAATTGCAAGACGGATGTAATCGTTCAGTTCGTTGATATCATCAATGTACCCTTGGATATCCATATCAAGACCTTCTCTGATTTTGCCCCTTCTCTAGACATATAAAAGCATGATACCTATTACTAATTTTGAATACGTTTAGATTGTGAACAAATACGCAAAATTACCCATGATGAAAGAGACAACATCAAAGAGTCAAGCCATGAGACAGCGGCATGTCGGAACACGTTGCTAAACCAACCAACATAAATCTCATCAATTCTTCCTTTTTAATAGGAACGCCCATTTTAGCCGTTACGTCTCTCATTTACTATTCAATGAATTATGGCATCTCTTGGTTCGAACCTGTTATTTTCTTCTTCTTTTATTTTGCATCAGGATTGTCGATTACTGCTGGATACCACAGATTGTTTAGCCATCGCACACACAAAGGCGAATGGCCGCTTCGTTTGTTCTATGCATTATTCGGAGCTGCTGCATTCCAAAACTCTGCTATCAAATGGTGCAGTGATCACAGAAGACATCATCTCAAAACCGATGAAGATGAAGACCCATATTCCGTTACGGACGGATTCATGTGGGCTCACATTGGATGGGTTATGGTCGACCAAGGCGATGAAATTGTTGAGCATGTCGAAGACCTACAAGCGGACAAAATTCTAGCATGGCAAGACCGACACATATTCCTCATTGGATTCCTTGTTGGAATCGTTTTACCGGGACTTGTTGGATTTGCTTTACTCGGCAACGTTCACGGTCTTCTCGGCGGCATGATTTACGGTGGATTCCTTCGTGTTGTTGTCGTTCATCACGCAACGTTCCTCATCAATTCAGCAGCTCACACATGGGGTACACAACCCTATTCAACGGCAAATACATCAAAGGATTCACCGCTGCTTTCCTTCTTTACATTCGGAGAAGGTTACCATAATTTCCATCACACATTCCAAGCGGATTACCGTAACGGACATCGATGGTATCATTGGGACCCGTCAAAGTGGTTAATTCAGTCAGCATCTTGGATTGGATTAACGAAGAACCTCCATACAATTCCAGACAAATCTATTGAATCACGACGTATGAAAGCAACCTTTGAACGAAAGGCTAAGGGACAATTCATTGAAAGCGATTACCAAGAGAAACTCACAGACTGTGTGGCTCAACTTCGAAAAGGATTTACTGAACTCATGGAACGAAGAAAGGAATTCAAGCAAGCCAAGAAGTCCAGAAAAGGACAGAGCAAGACAAGTTGGAGATCCATGAAAGAGGCTCATCGAAACCGAATCAAGCAATGCAAATTGAAGATTGCTGAAGCACGTAGCGATTTCAAAATCCTCATGAAATCCTTGAAGAATAAGAGAACAAACAAGCCTGTCTCTGCTTAATCTTCAGATTCAATGCGCTCAACTGCAACACATGGAATGGTGTGAAGACAGTCTTTGTCCATCTCCATATCCGACGGTTCAACAAGTGGCTCTAATTCGCCCATACCTTCAAGCAAACTTGGCCCTGCAGCAAGGTAGTATACTGAACCAAGACCATCTCTTGAATTCTCAGCACTTGCGTTAGGATTCGTTGCACATTCACCAGTACATCCATCAGCAAAGGCAACGTAAACACGACCTTCCCGATCAATGTGTAAGTCATTGAAATCGAGTAAATTCCTATTGGAACCTCCAATGTCCCGACAATCTCCAGAATTCAAACAAATGGACCCTCTTTGTACAGGATCATTTGTTACCTTGTAGGTATGGAATACTGGCTCATCATCAAGTGCATTCAAACTGTAGGTAATGTAGAGATGATATGTTGCGTTGTTCGGAGCATAGTGAGCATTACCATCCCATGGATTTCCATCAAGATTTGATTGATTAAGCATTTCTGAATTTTCGCTCCCAAGATAGGTCACAGCAATACGTCCAGGATCGCCAGCATCTGTCTGCGGGAATACTGTAGAGATGACCTGACTTGGAGAAATTCGAATACTTTCTTGTTCCCAAGTTTCTCCTGAGTCGATTGAACGAGACATGTAGATTCCTTCATCAGCGCCAGTCCAGACGTGGTATGCATTGGAGGCAGTATCGGTTGAAACCTCGGAATTTTTCCTCGGGTTAGGAGTTCCAACATCTTGACCCATGGTTTCCTCAAACCACGAGAAACCGTTGTCTTTCGATACGATAACCGTCGGCGTTTCAACTCTCGGAGTCACGTATACTGTGCCATCAGGTGCGGTTGAAATAGCCCCATGCAGACCACCATTTGTTGTAGCCAAACCAATAATTTGGCCACCAGCCTCAAAGGTTGCTCCACCGTCAAAACTTGTGAAACAGAAAATTCCTGCGAGTTTATTGTAGCAATAATATACCGCTGTTTCATAGAAACTGCTAGTGAATTGGCCTAATGCCCCATAACCTGAACTCGTCCATGGGCCGCTTGCAAGTTTGATGTGATCGTTGATTGGAGTCGTACCTGAATCGTGCGGATTCCCTAACCAAGATTCCCCGTCGTCATCACTCCAGCAAATCCAAGATGTTTCAAGACCTATCATTTGAACATTGAAAATACGGTCTGTGATTGGATCAACCCATCCATATGGATCGCTTGTTGTCGGAGAACACTGTATCGGATCTTGTGTCTCTTCCCAAGCCACACCGCCATCACATGACCGCATGACTTTCTCCATAGCAATGAAGAAAATACATCCACTTGAGGTAATACCAATACTCGGTTCTTTTCCAGTTTCACCAACATCGCTGAATTGGAATGTCATTTCAATTGGAGCTGCATTCGTAGCGTCCCCATATTTGTCGGTCACGAAATAATTGGTTTCAACTTCCACTTCGGGCTCCACGATCTCGATGACTTCTTCGTTTCCAAAACATCCTGAAAGCGAAAGAGTCAACATAAGGAATGACAGCAACAAGGCTAGGCTACGCATGTCACCACGTCTCAAGCGTCACATAATGACCTTCCGATAGACAAGTATGCCTATTTTTTATCATTTCATCTCTGAATTACTTGAAATCATCGAATGATGGTGCTGCTACAGGACGATTGTCTACAACATTTGATTCGTACTCTTCTTGGTGTTGCATCCATTCTTTGTCAAGATCATCGGGTCCTGGCTTTGAACGATTTTGAATGAACAGAACAATCAGCCCAAGAGCGGTTAGACCTAGAGCAATTCTCCATCCAAGATCAAACAACGAATCCATTCCAGCTTGTTGTGGGAACCAATCATTCGAATCGGCTACTCCATCTCCATCACTATCGTATTTAGCATCCTTATCAAATGGGAACACATCAGCATTATCGCCTAAACCATCCCCGTCGGAATCAAGCCACTCGAGGGCACTTTCAGGGAACGCATCGGCATTATTACCCACACCATCAAAATCCTGATCATAACATTCTGAAGCATCATATGGCCAAACATCAGCGTTATCGCCACAACCATCTCCATCAGAATCAAGCCATTCTGTTGAATCATTCACAAAGGCATCGAGGTTGTCGCCAACCCCGTCCGAGTCCGTATCGTACCATTCAGAGGAATTGAGAGGGAAGGCGTCAATGTTGTCGCCAAATGTATCGTTATCGCTGTCATACCATTCAGATGAATCTTGAGGGAATACATCACCATTGTCACCGTATCCATCTCCATCGCCATCGGACCATTCATCAACATTTGAGGGAAAGACGTCGACTGAATCTGCAATACCATCGCCATCACGGTCTGGGCATCCCAGTGGGATGAGGGAAAGACCATACTCGTTCGGACAATCATCGCTGTTATCCCCTACGTTATCAGAATCCCAATCGGCCCATTCTTGTTCATCGGCAGGAAAGGCATCCCCGTTATCTCCAACTCCATCCTCATCAGTGTCGATGCATTCTTCAGGATTAAACGGAAATTCATCGCTATTATCTCCACATCCGTCGCCATCCGTATCACTCCATTCAAGCGGGTCGAGAGGGAATGCATCAAATCCATCTTTGTAGGAATCTGAGTCTGAATCGGGATTACGGGGGTCGGTTCCGATTTGTTCTTCTTGAAGATTGGAGAGACCATCACCATCTGTATCAAGATCTTCAAGGTCCGAACACCCATCAGAATCTAAATCAGCGACGTGAACTCCAATGATACCTTTTGGACACTCGTCGTCATAATCAGGCACTGAATCATTATCATCATCCCAATCCTCAGAATCAGAACATCCATCACCATCATAGTCGATAAGATTAGGACTAAACGGACACGGGTCGATAGCATCATTCATTCCATCACTATCAGAATCCTTTTGTTCGTTTGAACAACCGAATTCGTCAACAAGAGCACCCACAATCGTACCTGGGCAGTCGTCTTGAGCATTGAGAACGAGGTCGCCATCATCGTCTCGCTGAGACCAAGAACAGCCGTTCGAATCCACTGTTGAAACATCAT
>QQSG01000053.1 GCA_003602665.1 Candidatus Poseidoniales archaeon | reverse complement strand
GTTTGGATAGGGCTATTTGCGATATCTTCCATTATTCTATCATTGATGATACCAGGAGAAGATTTTGAGTCAATTCTCGCTTTAGTCGCATCCAGTCTAGGTAATACTGGACCAACACTTGGAAACTATGGTCCAACTGAAACATGGGCTGGTTTGAATTCATTTGCATTAATTGGAACTTCTATCCTCATGTGGTTTGGCCGATTGGAGTTGCTAACTGCGGTGATTCTCCTCCATCCACATACGTGGAGATCCGAATCTAAGGACCAAACGAACCGTGGTGCATTGTCTCGATTAAGAAGAATGATTTCACGAGAACCCATCGACGAATCAAAATAAGGTCCTTTGGGCTGAATCAATTGTAGGTTCTTCTACAACCGCTTCAACGACTTCATCGACTTCCTCATCGACAGGTATTTCCTCCATGATTTCAGCAATCAAGGGTTCTTTCCATTTCTGCTCAGCCTCATCAAAAGCCTTCATCATAGCCTTTGTTGATTTCCTGCTAACGGGCATGTTGCATAGAGTTGCATGTTCCTGTGAGCTGAGGCCAAGAGAAAGTGAAATTGCAAATTCATTCGGATCTCCAATTACAGAATCCTCCCTGCTCAAAGCAGACAGAAGAGGCAAAAACTCACGGCGCACAGTCGATTTACTGGTCTTCGACATATCAGAGAGATGAGAAATGATAGCAGGACGTGTCCAAGAACCTGATCTGCGCAAATAATGAGGATAACTGGCGTATATACGTCCTTCGAGTGGCTTGGAATTCGCAACACTCGCTGAAAGAGATGATAGGTGCAGAGTCCAATATGAGGAGTGGTGAGCTAAATCCCGGAATCGGCTTTCAACGGATTTGTCTGCAACAATGAGTGCCTTGGAAGCCTTCTCAATCGAATCATTACCAAACAGTGAAGAATTATTCCAGTGCACCCAATTCATCAAATCTGAAGGTTGTTTATCGATCGTTCTTCCAAGTTGAACGGCCTCCTCAGCAGTACGTGAACGATAGAGATTTTCCATGCCAGGAAAGACTTCTGTTGTGACATCACGAACTCCAGCCTCTAGGTGCTCAGCAACTTGTGATTGAGTCAATGAAGAAATTGATCCAGTCGAGAGAACTTGTAAATCTCTAACCAATGCCCGCAAATCTCCATGATTTCCATCAATGAGTGATTCTATGGCATCTTGTGTAAAATCAATGTTTTCTTCTCGAAGAACTCTTCGAGCAATACGGCGTAAAGCCTCATTCGATACACGATCGAAATTAATTGTGACGAGATGTTTGGAAAAGCGGTCTTTGGTATTTCTCCAAGTCGAAGATGAGCGACCCCACAATCCCATGATATCATTGCACGCCAAGATAACCGGTTGTTTTGTTGCTTCCAGGAGTCGTAACAATTCTGCTTTCCCACCTGAATCACCAGTAAGACTGACAGAATCCTCTTCAATTTCCTTTCGGATTCGATCCTCACTCACAGGGCGTAAGCCACCCCCTATATGATCGACTTCATCGAGCAGAATGAGCGTTCTTTGTTGTGGCTTACTTGGGTCATGAAATAGGGAACGATGCGTGGAACCTTGTGTTGCTGCTTTTCGAATAGCTACTGCATTTCTTGAATCACTCGCATTGAGTTCAATGACTGTCCAACCCATGTCATGTGCTATTGCCCGTGCGACAGTGGTCTTACCTACACCAGGAGGACCAACGAGAAGTATTCCTTTCTTCTTTGGTTGACCAGCAACCCAGCCATCAAGCCATTCTCGAATTTGACGCCGTTGAATTTCATTTCCTTCTAATTGATGCTCTGACATCGGACGATGGCGCTCTGTCCAGTCTGAAGCACCGCTCATATCTACTCATCATGTCGGCGGTTCTTGAAGGTGCTTCTACAATTCAAAGAAACGGTAAATCATCAATTGAAATCCGAATCTGCGAACCGTCATCTCGTGTTCGCATCGTCACAGTGTTGTCTTCAACTGATTGATGGTCTACAGTGATACACAGTGGAACACCTATTTCGTCTGCTCTAGCATAACGCTTACCGATTGAACCACTTGCATCGTACATTGAAACAAGATTTGGTATCATACAACATCGTTTGTGCAAATCTAATGCGATTTTATCCATTCCATTCTTCTCAAATAGTGGGAGGATAACAACATCTATTGGAGCAACTAATGGAGAGAGTTTGAGTATTCGATATGGCTCTCCACCTTTTTCTGATTCATCATAAGCATGATCCAGAACATGCCAAAGAATGCGATCAATACCAAATGCTGGTTCAACAACGTGGGGTATGAACCATTCACCAGTTTCCTTTACAGTCTTTTGAACACGCTTGACGTGTTGAGATTCCACTGTCAAAGTTCGTCCATCATTGAGAACAACATCGGCAGGGAATTGAGTATCCAAATCAAAGTTTTCAACGAGCCCCTTTACTTCACCAGCATCTCCTCTAAAGGCGGGTCCTGCAACGCCACCATCGATAGTCCAGCCATCAATTTCCATAATTTTAGGTTCAGAAAATTCTCTACGAGCACGCAGCGTTCGACCACTTGCTCGTTCATGTGCTTCTAAATCATAACAGCCACGATGAGCTATACCGACACATTCAATCCATCCATAGGACCCATGGAGTTCTACATCCCAGCAATCAGATGCATAATGTGCCATTTCGTCAGGTGCGTGTTGTCTGAATCTAATTTTTTGTCTATCGATTCCTAAATCGAGTAGAAAATCATACGTTTTGCCCATGAAGTAACCGACTGTCTGGTGGCGAATAAGGTCGTTCGACAGTGCATTGGATAGGGAAAGATTGTGAACTTCTCCTTCTCCATCAACCAAGTTCATTGTTGTAGACTCCCATTGTGAAAAGTCATGCGATTGTTGGTTCTTTGGGTCAATAAAATATTCCATCTCTGCCATGTTGAATTCCCGTAAACGAATCATACCTTGGCGTGGTGAAATTTCGTTTCGGTATCCTTTACCGACTTGGATTGCACCAAATGGCAATTGTTCTCTAAAATGACGATATAAAGCAGGAAACATGGTAAACATACCTTGAGCTGTTTCAGGACGCATGAAACCTGGTCGTCCAGAAGAACCAGCACCTATGGTTGTTGAAAACATCAAATTCTGTGCTTCAATTGCCGACCATGAAACGGCTCCACATGCAGGGCATGTAGGAGACACCTTATCGAGAAGTGATTGCAAATCACTTTTATTCAAAGAATCTGGATTTGGATGATGTGGTTCAAGTAGCGTATCTGCACGACTTGCTTCATCACATTCTCCACATTGAGTCATGAAATCTGAGAATTCACCAACGTGACCACTGGCCTCAAGAACTTCGTAAGGCGTTACTGTTGGGGATGAAATTTCGACTACATTCCCTAAACTATTCCAATGGTTGAGCCAGGCCTGATTGATTTTGGATCGTAATCTACCGCCAACTGGACCAAAATCATACAACCCCTTGGCTCCGCCGTAGAGGTCGAAAGCAGGAAGTAAAATTCCACGTTGCCTCAACATTCCTTGAAGTCGCTCAAGTCTTGCATCATCAGCCATGACAGTATCCCCGTAGCCTCTGCTGTTGCACAAGGCATTTCAAGTTCACCACATGGATGAAGGCTTGGATTCAAAAACCAGAGTGTTGTAGTAATGTCATGGGCCAATCAATGGTTGCGATTGTTGAAGCAGATTGCACAGGTTGTGATCTGTGTATTCCACACTGCCCGTTCGAAGCTTTGTTGCCCATGGAAACATCTCCCAAAGAGAGGAAGCACAAGAAAAGACCGGTCATTGTTCTAGCAAGCCAATGCGTTGGATGTCTATCCTGTATTGGCTCGTGCCCAACAAAAGCACTACACGAAGTCGCATTGCCTCCGAATGCGATACTATCACCACTGGTAATACCAACCGACGATCCACCAACAGAATCCGTGGTACGATGGGGAAAGAAAGGCATTGGATGGGCTTAGGTTACTTGCGAAAGTATCATATGCGTAGCACCAACGCTCTCGCACCACTGAGATTGGTGAATAAAAAATGCCTGAGATAGAGTATCTGGATAATCCCTATGATACTGAGGTTCTTTTGGAAAAATTATGTCCACCTGTTCGGAATTGGTTTGTTGAAAAATTCCCGGATTTCACTCGGCCCCAAAAACTTGCAATACCCACCATTATGGATGGAGGACATTTGCTTCTTTGTTCGCCTACTGGTTCTGGAAAGACACTTACCGCATTTCTTACAATCATTGACCAACTTGTGAGAAAGGCCCTTGATGGGAAACTGGAAAAACGCATTCATTGTGTCTATATTTCCCCCATTAAGGCATTAGCAAACGATATTCAAAAGAACTTGATTGGACCTCTAACTGAAATCTCAGAACGATTTCTTCCAGATCGGGCTCAAGAAATCAAAGTAGGATTACGTACTGGTGACACACCTCAATCAGAACGACAAAAGATGCTACGGAACCCACCTCACATCCTTATTACCACTCCTGAAAGTTTAGCAATTGCGATTACTTCTCCAAGATTCCAACCGATCATCAGTGATGTTGAATACATGATTATTGACGAACTGCATTCACTTGTACCAACAAAAAGAGGGGTGCACCTTGCGCTTACTCTTGCGTATCTCGATACACTCCTCGACCGTCCAGTTCAACGTATTGGAATTTCAGCAACAATGGAACCTCTAGAAACCGTTGCAGAATATCTTGTAGCTAGTGATGATCGTGAATCTCGTGGAGAAGGTCAAAAAGTGCACATCGCTAAAGTATCTGGCTCAAGAGAACTCGATTTGGATATCATTATTCCACATCGGAAATTCAGTGACATGGCAGTTCTGAAAATATTGGATGCCAATATTGATGTTATTGCAGATTTAATCACTGCTCATACCACTACGCTTGTTTTTGCAAACACGAGGAAGATGACTGAAACCCTTGTACAACGCCTACGACCTCAGTTAGGTGAACTCATTGCTGGCCATCACGGGTCAATGGACAAGAAGATTCGACTTGATGTAGAACAGAAACTGAAGAAGGGACACCTTAGAGCCGTCGTTACGTCTTCTTCACTTGAGATGGGAATAGATATCGGTACTGTCGACATGGTCATACAACTTGGTTCTCCAGGAGACATTGCCACTGCTTTGCAACGTATTGGGAGAGCAGGTCACCACGTCGGTGGTATTCCACGTGCTCGATTTTTACCGTCGAGCGTTGATGATCTCATCGAATTAGCTGCTCTGCAAGCAGCAATTCAAACTGGTGATATGGACCGTTTAGATTTCCCAGAGAACTGTCTTGACGTCGTTGCTCAATTTCTCATCGGTCTTGTTATTATCAACCAAATCGATATTGATGAAGCCTATGAAATCGTTTCTAGTGCTTGGAATTATAGAAACTTTGCATACGATGATTTCATTGAAGTTCT
>QQSG01000052.1:5823-9593 GCA_003602665.1 Candidatus Poseidoniales archaeon | reverse complement strand
AGAATATGGCCAATGAGAGCAGCCTCAATCCGTATTGCTTCAGTTTCACCACCAAGAGAAACACCAAGCTTTTCTGCCCCAGTGGTGCTAATCTGGAGGGAATTTTCAGTAGAGGTTAATCCAAGTTTTGAGAGCAATGATTCAGCCGATGAATTGATTTTATCCTCGTTTTGAGGTTGGTCAATATTTGGGATATGAAGTAACCAGCCTGATTCAGCACCCTGTGCAAGGCCTGCTCGTTTGAAAGCCTCTGAGACATTGTGTGTGCCAGATAAAACTCTTAAAAATTCAGCATCCAATGTACGTGCCTGTGCTGTTGAACGTTCAATATTGCGTGAACTAACGACCGCTGCGGTCCATAGTTGCCGGGGTGTTTGAGCCACTTCATCTCCACAAAATACCCATCTATCGGAGGGCTGTGACTCTTGGAAGGAATGAACAAATTGTTTGAGATCAATTGGGTCGTCTGAATTCCAAGCCCAACATGGAAAAGTGCTCCACATAAACGAACTGCGTACTCTGTTAGCACATCAATTATCCGATTGTCCTTCACCTTCGAGCGGCATATCATCAGTTCGTTGACGAGGCGGAACAACTTTTTCTTCTTTGGATAACACGTTTCTTACTTCGTTGATGATGTTCTCAACAAGCGTTGGCCCCCACCCTCTCCATGATGCTATTTTCTGCTTGTCTGCACGTGTCATCTGCATGACGCCTTTCGGGGTACGTATTCCAAATCCAGCGAGAGAGCGCGCTCTCGCCCTGCCAACATGTCGTATTTTGACAAGTTGTAGGAGGTCTTCTTTGCATCCATGCCGAACCCGCTGACGGAGTAAATCAAGGTCCTTTGAAAGTTGAGCTAATACGGGCATGTGTTCGTCTGCAAACACATCATCATTGAGCAGGATTTCACGAGCCCCATAAAGGAGCCATTCCATCAAATCGACACGATGATGAACGTCTCCTGGTGATACATCAAGTTGCTTTTCAATCTCTCGCATCGTTTCTTCTTCGAACCAGTGCTCAATGCACCATGCTGATTTCACCAGGCCGAGATGGCGTTCTTCGTACGACATATCATGAAGAAGTTCATCTTCAACCGCTGCAGCCTTAAGTTGAAGATCTGAGCCCAGAGTTAGATCTGCAGTCTTAGCCCAGAGTGATGCAAAATCTGGAGTGCTGCAAGCTAGGTGTGTGAGTCCAAATTGCGTCACTGGCGCATCATTACGCACCATTCGTCGTACTGCTCTTCTCATTCCAGTTCTGATAATGGATGCTGAAAGCGGATCGAGATACAATTGAGCAATCCTCTCACCCATTGCTGTAGCTTCATATCGCATTGCAGGATGTTCACCCTTTTGTTGACTCCATCCTCCAAGTTGTTGCATTGAAGATGCAGATACAAAACCGAGGGATGGTTTAGAATGTGGCGTTGGGGTTCTGGATGATTGCTCTTGCGGAGAAGTAATGCTTACTCCACCTGCATCTTGGGCAATTGTGACCCAGACTGGAATCTCATCTTCCCAAGTTTCTTCTTCATCTATATCGGCGTTTGCAATTCGATCTTGATATTGTTCATCGACACCTACGCGTCGAAGGAATCTTTCCTCAACGAGCCAATCCAGCATTGTATCAAGACGTTCTTGGAGTTGTGTGGAAGGCATAGTCGTGCCAAGGAATGTTGCGCCAAAGAAGGCACCAATCGAATGCCGGTGAAGTAATCCACCAGTAGCCACCGAAGATAAAAGATGCATTCGCATTGCAGGTTCTGCTGCCAGTTTAGAAGTAATATCTTCGATTGGGCCAAAGAAATATCGCTCACTAACATCATCAGCAACTTGCCACCCATCTGTCCCTTTGCAAAGAATCCACGCTTCTCCAATGTCATCATAACGTGGCCTTCCTGCCCTTCCGAGCATCTGATGTATTTCCATTACGGGTAGTGGTCTGCTCATACCATCATCCCATCGTTTGATGTCTCTAACCAGAACTCTACGAGCAGGTAAATTCACACCAGCTGCTAAAGTTGGAGTTGCACAAAGTGCTAGAAGAATACCTTTCTTGAAGGCACCCTCAATGACCTGACGCTGTCGGTGTGTTAATCCTGCATGATGGAATGCAACACCACCTCGAACGCAAAGGGCAAGGGTTTCTCCCATACTTGTTTGTGTTCTCCCCTCGAGTGAATCGGCTATCTGCTCGAGTTCAATTAATCGTTCAGGCTGTTCTTTAGCGAATCTTTTCTTAACACGTGATGAGAGTTTCTTTGCTTCAGATTGAGCACTTCTGCGTGTTCCTACGAAGACCAAGACTTGACCGCCTTGGTCTATACTATCATTGAGGACAATCCAAGATGGATGACTCAAGGGTCCTTCAAGATGTCTCGGGGGCGAAAGTGGTTGCACGGTATTATCCATTGAAGAGGATTGGACTTTGCGTGGTTCGAGGTGACGATCATGAAGGGTCGAATATTCTAGGTCGACAGGTCTCCAATCTGATTTTATGAGGGTGGCATCAAGCCATGTAGCGAGGATTTCACAATTCCCCACAGTCGCTGAAAGGGCGATTAATTGGGCATTTGGTCGAAGGGTTCTCAACCTCGTCAGATTGATTTCAAGGGTCGGCCCTCTCGTTGCATCATGAAGGAGATGAAATTCATCAGCAACAACGACTGAGACATTACTCATGAGTTCAGATCGAGTTCTCATGAGAGAATCTAATTTCTCAGAGGTGCAAATAAGGATATCACAGTCTTCGATATTCTTCGCCTCTGCAGTTGCGTCCCCTACTCCGAGGCCAATTTTCAGACCAATCTCTGATCCAATTTCCTTGAGTTCCTCAAATTTCTCACTCGCTAAAGCCTTTAGTGGCACAATATAGACTGCTCGAGAGCCAGGATTATGATTGAGTAATTGGTTGAGTATTGCTATGTAAGCAACGAGTGACTTGCCGGATGCAGTCGGTATTGCTAGAAGAACATTTGAACGAGAAAACACTGCTTCCATCGCTTCATATTGCGGGGGATGCAGATGTTTAATGTTCCATTTGGAAGTGAAAAAATGACGTACCTTTCCAGGAAGAGCAAGGTTCGCAATCGCTCTTTCCTCCTCGCCCATGACCATAGGTTACGTCAAGGGGTGAAAAGGAATGCGCTCCATCTTGCATGCCGACACGCATAAGTCCTTTCGCTTTCTACGAGGTTCATGGACGACAACACTGAGTTGTTAATCGAGCAACGATTATCTGTATTTTCTGATGAACCTGACTTGAATGATTGGTTTGAGGTCATGTGTGGAGCTGCTATGGCAGTTTTGGGTCTCTTTCATTTGGTTGAACCAGGTGAATTGGTTGATCCAGACATGATGCGATGGTTTGCTGCATCCGTTATCGCTGCAGGGGCTGTTTGGGCTGGACATGGGCTGAAAGATATGGCTGTCAAGGAAATGCGTCGTTCAACTGCTATGATGGAACTTACATCCGATGCTCCTACAAACTCTGTTGACCATGGTTTGATTCGTGACGTCCTTCTCAACCCTGATGCTTACAAGGACTTCTTAACGAAGGCCTACGAAGATGCTTGGGCTGATGGAATCATCACAGAAGACGAGCTCGAAGATTTGAAGAAATTCCAAGCAGCACTTGGCATCAGCGATGAAGATGTTGAATCTATCTCTGCAAAAGCAAAGAAGTCAAACAGTGAAGAATGAAGTCCATATGGACGGCTTCCCAACAAAGGCTTCTGCTAGTTTCTTAGCAGCGTTTCTTCTTCT
>QQSG01000052.1:2302-5816 GCA_003602665.1 Candidatus Poseidoniales archaeon | reverse complement strand
CGTTGTATGATTACTGCCCCCAAGAGCATGCATGTGATTGCCACGATGGCTGAATAAGGAATAATCCCACTTGCCTGCTGTAATGCGTCAAATTCTGGTGAGTCATTTTCATTGAATTGGGAAGAGTATGCTACTTGTAAGTCTAATAAATCTAAGGCGCAATCACACAAAGAAACAGTGATTCTATCGGGATATATTGAGGACTGAAGGCGTTTCCATTTTGAATCTTCAATCTCCACAGGTCTTGTTGCCCACGTCGGAGACGTGTAGGATCCGAATGACGATGTATCAACCATTAAACTGTCAATATGGTGGATGGAGGATGTCGGTTCTTCATCCACAACCAATAGGGCTTCAAGAATCATCAGATCAAGTAAAAGCGCTCGTGTTGCAATAATTGAAAATTGGACAATATGTTCATCTAATCCGTCGATCATCGTCCCCTGTCTGGCTTCATAAATTTGATTAAAAATCAATTGATCAAGTCGAATTTCATCAAAATCAGAAACAATGAGTTGCCATTTCCCATCTTGTCTTTCATATGCTTCATCGATTTCGAGCCACAATTGAAGTTGTTCTCCATCTCGTATACCCCATGTTGCACCAACGTGTTCGATCATGGTCGCTTGCGGTGTTGCCGGACTTGAAACGTCCCAAAGTTGCTGGACTCGTTCCTCTAAGAGTTGATCAAGTGTCCATTCTTCATCACCTTGAACTTCATCAGCCATTGCCCAGAGAGGACTTACGACACCACTCATCAACAATGCGAAGCAGATTGGGACAAATGCTCCAAATCGTGTCATGTTTGATGTGGATTTTCGTCTGATATCCATCACAAAAAAGGTGAGAGCGATTATTGATGGCAATACAATGAGGCCGCTGTGGGGTTCAAGATCGGCTTCAACCCCTGTTGAAAAGTCAAAGAAATTGGCTTCATATACGACTTTTCCAGTGAACTCTGATGAATCCGTGGGTCCTGAACTTTCAACAGCATACAGGCCACTCCACACATAGGGTTGGTAACGGTCGGTCTGCCCTTTGAGGCAAAAGACGTAATCGCCTGGGTCAAGTGCTCTCCAACGGTATGTTGTCAATACAACATCATCCTCAGATTTAGTAACGACTTCTGGTGTAGCAACTTGCAACCCATTACTTGTTCGAAGTCGATGAACGCCGTTACTTTGTTGTAATTCTAATGGCACAGTTTCCCATTGAATCAAGATTCGTAGAATTTCATGTTCTTGAACGTTAAACGACCAACAATCATCCTCAATATCAACTAATGCTCCTCGGTGAACCTCATCAAAGTCGGTTGGTTTAGGTTGTAAGGCACTTGTCGGTTCATCCACGTTTTTCGCAGCGATGTTATCTGACCAGGTGATGTCGAGTTCAATATATGATGCCTCACGTAGATGAAACTCCCATGTTGATGGTCTGTCTAGAGTAAATGTGACACGAATACGAACCGTTTCATCTGGCCATAACAGGCGACCACTATCGAGATTCAGTGGTTCATCTGTCCAACGATATGGCTCAGTATTCGTTGCTGGTGTAGTTTCTCCATCAAATTCAAGATTTGTCACACTTGAACCGATGATTACGCGAACATCCATGTCTGGGCGATAAAGGCCCAATACATCGCCTTGAACTCGAAGATCAATCACAAGTTCATCCATTGTATCTGGTAAGAGTGCTAATTCCGTTTGTTCCGGAAACATATCAAATTCGAGAGCTACAGTCTCCGTTGAAACAGGGTTTGCTTGTACACTTCCAGAGATAATCTCTTCACCTGTTGGAACAGGTGTAAGCAAGCATTCGTCATCTGAAACACACGATAGGAATAACTTCCCTCCATTTGCATCATCGGTGAGTGAGGCTTGGCTTGGAGGAATCATTGAAAGAAGAAGAATTATGATAATGAAGCGATGTATTTTCGACTTCATGAATCCTCACTCATAGTCTGCTATTCAATAAATTGTTTAGATTGTTTCGCCTACATATTCAATATCAACGAGAACAGTTGAACAGGTGCGGCATTTGTATTTACCATTGCTGCGCTTCTTGCGAGGGTATTGGGTTTCGCAAGTTGTGCACGTCCAAAGCCAATCAGCAGAGAGTCGCCTAAGATGTTGTGTAAACATCTTGCCATCGGTTGCTCCTTGATGAGGCCACAGTGATTCGACTCTACGGAATGCAGTATTGTGAAATCTCATTCCCAATACATGAAGGAATTCATGATACAATACAAATCGTGCGTAATTAAACCATTCTTCTGTCAAGAGTTGTGGATGTAAATCCACGGTTTCAACATCTTCAAAGTGTAGTGTTTCCGAATTCCTTCCGCGCTTGAAACGAGTCACGCCATGGCGTTGTGTTGCATTTCGTCTAAGGACTCCGAGTTGAACCAGATGCAAATTGCTTAACTCATTTTGAGGCCAAACTTCCATCTTGTTCATCGTAAGAAGAACCTCGATGCGAAGATCTTCCAATGACGATGCTTGACTCGAAGAAGGTTTAGCCATATTCTGCCCTCAATTCCAACGATGGTATGCAGGATGTCCTTCTTTTACTGCTACAAAAAGGCCTTTGCCAGTGGCACAGACCTTTCCGCCTGCTTTCAGTTCCATGCGAATGTTGACACGATCTTCACCTATTTCTTCGGCAAACGCTGTGATGACAAGTTCAGTATCCATAGGTGTTGGCCGTCTCAATGAAATCGAATAGGAGGCGGTGACTGTACAAGGAGGTTGATCGAGATTTTGTTCATCCATCAAAGCAATCGCTGCTGCCCAGTTGCCATGGCAATCCATCAATGTTCCAATGATGCCACCATTGACCATGCCTGGAAACGCTTGATGCTCTTCTGAAGGGGTAAACTTCATTTCTAAACCCTGTTCTGTTCTGTAAGAGTTAATCTGCAAGCCATGTTCATTCGCAGGTCCACAGCCAAAGCAAATTGAACTCGCAGCATACTGCCGTTGAACACCATTGTCCATGCTCTGACTCCGTGGAGTCAGCCCTTAGACTCTCGCCTTGATATCAAGAGTAGCGCTTACGCTCAACTGGTTCCGATATCGAAGGCCATCGGGAGCCTTTTTTCCAACAAAGAGGATTTATCTTCCGATTCGGGATTCAATAAACTTCACAAAATGAGCCATGTGTTTAGCATGCTTTTTGACGAACCTATCTGGCAGTCGTTCAACGATTGAACCACGGATAAGGTGGAGATTCCTTCCGATCCAGTATCCTTGAAGTTCGCCATCCATACTTAGATTCTTTGAATCTACAGCAAATGAATTTGGACAACATGACTTGTTGGTTTTGTTGCTCCGGGTGTGTGTCTTAACCTGTATACCCTTAGTTCCGTCATAGCTCATCTGGCTATTACGTCTCCCTGTACGTTTTTTCCTTCCTTTGTTTTTCTTGTTACTACTCATAATCTTCCTTCCAATTTACCTGCGCAGAAACGTCTTGCGTTCCCGCCAAAGTGTAAACTTCTTTGGGCAAATTAGGT
>QQSG01000052.1:0-2232 GCA_003602665.1 Candidatus Poseidoniales archaeon | reverse complement strand
TGTTGTCATTTATTGTTCAACACATAAGTGACATTTGTTCTGATTTTGCTTCTTCGAGACCATGTTTAGCAGGGCACAAAAAGCGGACGCTGCAATGCATACATGCCCGGGGAGAATCTGCAAAAGGAACTTGTTCCATGTTGTTTTTGGGTCGAACCAGTTTGAGGATATTGTCCATTTGTTTTGAATCAAGATGAATTAATCGGCGGATAGAGTTTTTTTCCTTTTGGCTAACATTTGTTTTATGGACAAACCATCCACCATTTTTCCATGTGTATTGAACGATTGTCTGATCCTTCATACCCAAAGAAAAAACAGCGGCATCCTGATTGATTTGTTCGATTGAATTATATCCAAAAAGGTTGATTCGAATTAGATATCTCTCCTGGTCTTTTTCAGCTAAAAAGTCAGGTGAGTTGTAGACCTTTATCCCATCAATTATTTTCGACTTTGTAAATGATAAGGATTTGATAATCGCTGTATTAAGAAATCTAATAAAAGATTGATTTTGAATTAATTTAATGCATCTTTCCACTCCAATTTCTTCAAGATGTTTTTCTGGTTTTACCTTACGAAACACCATTTCTGGCTCTTCCCATTCTTGGAGTTGAGCTATTATTGAATTTCTATCTTTAATGCGATATTGGAATGCTTGATTGAATTTTATCCGTACGAGTTTGTTAGACCATTTTAATCCCATTTGATAATCTTCAACATAATCACGTATCGTTTCGCGAATACTCATTTGCATGAGTATCCAAGGTGTTTGAATTGCAAATGAATCCTTCAATAATTGACCAGTTGGGTGGCCTGTTGCACAGGCTGCAATTCCGTAACGTAGGACAAAAGCCCTTGGACATCGTTGCATTAGGTTAACTCGAGTTCTCGACCACGTTCTTTGAATTGGATGCATACTTGAGGGAAATCCCTTCAACCTGCATTAAGGCTTCTCTACAATACGCCTATGGAAAATAAGACCAATATTGAGTTCACTGTAACCCATAGGCTGATTGGAATCAATACCAATCCCATAAATCGTGCAAAGGATTCAGCTCCAAATTTGCCAAAGAGGTTGGATATCGGTCCACCCCATGAAGCAACAATTCTCAGTATCAGGACTGTAAGCCCTGAGACAAGTATGTGTCCTAGAAGGATGAAAACAGCGAACAGAATAGATAATCCTCCATCTAATGCTGTTGCTCCTACGCCTTGTGCAACGAGAGCAGGATCAGCAAGCCATGAGAACCAGCCAATGAATACCCCCAAGAAGACATCACGCTGCATGTCTTCTCTTGGCCTCCATTCTTGGAAGGATTTGTTTGTAAGACCATGCAGTACTGATCCGAGTAACTTTGCCTCAAATGGGGTGCCAGTTCTGTATGTGACGATACACATTTGAACAAACCAAAGGAACATTGCCACGTGAATCAGATGAGCGAAATATGCCCCAATGGGTAACAAACTTGCAACAAGTGCTGGCAGATGTACCATCAAAACACCACACCCTCCTGCTATTGCGATACTTGCCCATAGTGCACCAGGAGGGAGAGCCTCCTCAGGTTTTGTCCATCCTTGGCGAGGTAATGCTAGGAATATAAGGAATAGACCAGCAGGAATCAGGATCGAAAAGTATGTTCCAAGACTCGTTGGTCCACCTGAACCAATCCCATCTATTGCATCATTCATTGCTTTAGAACCAGCGGTTGGAGTTTCGCTCCATGTGACGTGCAGCGTCTTGTCAACAATCAAAATTGAATCTGCGTTTCCTGTTGGTGAAGAGCCTACTAATTCGTTATTATAATCCAAAACAATTGGCCAACTTCCGTTTAATTGAGATCGATATGCAAGTACATCGCTTAACAAAGAAGTATCTCCTGTGACTACCTGAACTACCGAAATATCATCCCGTTGTCCAAGAAGGAGCGCAAATTCATTTGCTTGATCTTGGGCAGATTCGGAGCCGGGCGCAATTGCTCCAATGACAAGAGCATTTGAATCGCCCATCAATTCAGAAAGGGTAGTGAATTCGGTACCATCTATTTTTAATTCAGCATCGAGGAGTAGAGCGTTTTCATTCAGAATCGCTTCATCACTCAAGTTTGTTTGAGCAAAACCAAGTGGGAGCATGAGGAGCATCATTACGAAAAGAGCTCCAATTATCGGGAGTGGTAGGGGTGGATCGGAGTTGAATCCCTTATACACCAAGCCGATAAAGCAGAAAATGGTAGTCAA
>QQSG01000051.1:2331-2844 GCA_003602665.1 Candidatus Poseidoniales archaeon | reverse complement strand
TTGGTACGTTGATTTGACAACTCATTGCATTTTTTTCCCACCAATGCGGAGTTCTGTTTTCAACGGCATTTGGTGCTCCCAAGCGAATTCTTTAACGACACGCCAACCTTTCTCACTTCCTTCGTAATCTGTGACGTC
Organism: Candidatus Poseidoniales archaeon; assembly: GCA_003602665.1. GTDB lineage: Archaea > Thermoplasmatota > Poseidoniia > Poseidoniales > Poseidoniaceae > MGIIa-L2. Next base: position 2,706 of record QQSG01000051.1, on the reverse strand, counting down.
GATGGTTTTGTTTCTCGTATTGGCTTTGAACGCAGCAACAGGTTCAGCATTCTTAAACACAAGATACGCACTACCGAAGCCAAATTTTTCTTTTAGAACGTCACCAAAATATGGGGCGATTGGATCGGTAGGTGGGAGGACAAAGTCACGTATCGGATTGATTGATTTTGCGGATTCAAGCAACTCTTTTCGACCCCAGCAGACTTCATGCAGGTTTTCGATGAGGAATCCTTTGACAAGGGTCCCATCGTCTTCAAATTCATTGAGGACAGCTTTCAATTCTTCAGGTTTGAAAGGAGTCCCAGAAAGACGAAGTAATTGCTTGATGGTAATAACCGGATAATCGCTCACAAGATTTCTCAAGTATTCTTTGCG
>QQSG01000051.1:0-2270 GCA_003602665.1 Candidatus Poseidoniales archaeon | reverse complement strand
TCGACAATGTGTCCAGTTCGGATCAATGGTTGTACAAGTTTCCTGAATTCTGATTGCGTTAGTGCGTGACGCTCTTTGAAGATGTTTGGATCGGTTTGCATACTGAAGAAATCGATGATATCGACCAGATCATCTTCGGGTGGAATCCCTCGAATTGTCAGTAAGTTCTCGAAATACTCATATGGAGCCCAAACCTGATGGCCACGCATGTTCACTCCCTTGTGAAGTCGATTTGCACTCGCCATTGATTTCAAATTGGTTCGGAACAATTCACAGCGGCCGCGTAGGGCGAAATCATCACGTATTTCCTTGATCTTACGCAATGCGAGAGTTTCATTTTCATGTCGAGTTTCTTGATGGAGATGATGTTGATGGAACAAGGCCCTCTCCGCAATTTCTCTTGGTTGAGGATCGACAACGCCACCTCGAATCATACGTTCCCCAACTTGCTTGAAACCAATTCGTTCCAATCCTGCACGCAAAGGCTGGCTTAACTCGGAAATAGGTTCACTGTTGACATTGGTCAAAACGGCGACATCCACCAATTGATCTGCATGGTTCTCCAAGAGAATTAAGAAGGCGTCACAGAACTCTTCAAAATATGCCGTTGGAACATGCATGTCCTTAATTTCTAAGTAATCATTGACCCTAAACATCAGTACTTTTCCGACTGGATCAACACCTTTGAACACAGGAAGATACCAACCTCGATCGAGAGCAGATCGAACTTCCCAAATAAATCGAGAAACATACGGATCGGATTGGGTGAGAATACGAATACTTCGATCCTCTCTTCGAGGAACTCGTAACAATTCCACTTCAGCAGGCGTACAGTAAAAGTCCTCAGTATCTGGAACAAGTGCTGTGACTTTGGAAATTCTACCACTCGTCTCTAAATTGTGAAGGGCTACGAGTAAATCCTCATAATTTCTTGAAACATAAAATCGCAATGTACTTGCTTTAACGGGTCCCATTCTTCTGACAACTTCCTCAACTGCATCTTCAAAATCCATTGGCTTGTAAACGCCGTGTACTCTGTGGAACAACGACAATCGTCGTCTCCTCCCAATGACTTCTTCAAATTGTTTCACAAACAACATTTGCCGGTCCAAATTGGAAACTGCATTTTTGACATCGCGCTCCATTTGTCGATGTTCCTCTCCTTTCGGGAAATCTTGGACCAATTCTTGTCGAGTGATATTTTCATCTGGATGAAGTTTTGATAAGACTTCTTCTTCCATCGCACCAATCCACGGTTCTGGTTTGAGACCAAGCAACATTGGAATGTTATTCTTGGTCGTATAACCCATACGATTGTGCAACAAACGTCCACTTACGACATCGGAATCGAGTTGCAAATCCTTCCAATCTTTGAATCTGAAATCTTTGATTCTGTACAACAATTCTTGTTGTTTTTGTACCAATACGTGCTCATTGAAGGCATCAAAGACATCTTCGTATATTTTGAAAGATTTATCCAAGACAAGATTTTGAATCCATCGATATTCAACAACCTCTTCTTCTCCACCTGTAATTCGGTGTTCATCGACTTTGAGAATCAATTCAGCATCATCGGTTTGTGTAAAGAATCCTACACTAATCACGTTACGGGTCTCAAGTTCATGGACAATTCGATCAACTGATTTTTCAGAGAATGGAAGTCTTTCATGGAGAACTTCAGTGGTTTTAGGACCTTCAGATCCAAGGAGTTCGAGTACTTTGACACGAAGTGCTTCGTGAGGGTCTCCAACTGGAATTGTTTTCCATTTGGTAGGGGTTGTCCCTTCGAATTCACTGGCGATTTCAAAGGTCATGTCTTTTGTATTGTAATCCCTAAGGTCAACGATAGAAGTTGAATCTGTTTTGGATAAACATGCCAACGTTCCGTGTATTTCTGCCATAAACGGATTGAACCACTTCCCATCAATTTCTGGAACACCCGTGCCATCAATTTTTGTGATCTTCCCTCGGTTGCACAGTTCTTCGACCCATGATCGAATAACTTCCAATTCAATACCATCGAGTTTATCCCGATAGAGGGGATTGTTGAATTCCCGATCAAGACCTCCGCCATGTTGCATTAACTCATACAGAGATTCAGGTGAATGAGGTACAGGGGCTTTGTCGCTGTAGTACTTGTCTAGTTGCTCAGAGGTCATCTCTGTAGCAAGACTGCGAGTCCCCATCAATCGACGAAGGACTTCTGGATCGATATCTTTGACAAGGAATGCCCGAGTCTTCATCGACATTAAATCTTCAAACGCAGACAT
>QQSG01000050.1:25073-27162 GCA_003602665.1 Candidatus Poseidoniales archaeon | reverse complement strand
AAGAAAAAGAGCCAGACCATCCCGAGTGTAATGGTAATTGATGCTAAAACAATAGTCGTAGTGAGAAGGAGATAGCCTGTTGCTTGGATTGTTTGTTTTCCCTCTTGCTGCTTGAACTTACTGTAGTTCTCCATTGATTTTAATATGCCTTCAGGAGAACTTGTATCTATTCGAAGATCTGCTTTTTCATCAATTGACAACTCACCAAGTCGTACTGAAAGGATGAAAAAACCAGATAATAAGAAAGGTGCTGAGAAGACATATGGTAAGATCGAATCTAGGATTTCATAATCACTTCCTGTCATAAAAAAAACAAGAATCCCAACAAAAATTAGCACTGAAGGAGCAAGAAGTCGATTGCCTTCTTCCATGTTTAATTCATGCAATATCACTCTTATGAAATTAGCACCTGCGAAATCAATCACACGGACTTAAGCACTGCTGCTCAATTAGGAGACCCTTTTGGATGAAATGTCAGTAAATCATCTACAACAACTGAATCGAGAAAAAAATGGGTTTAATGCACTTTTAGTCGGAACGAACAATCATGGTGCCATGACGCCTCGTCGAGTTTTTTTCATTCGATGTAACTCAAAGGCGGGTTTGTTCATGTAATGAACGCCCATCAGCCAACGTCGTACTTACCCAGGCAAATGTTTCTGCATCTTTTCGCTTCTTTTCTGGATCCCTTTTCTCCAATGTTCTCAGCGTCATTGCAAGGCGATGATTTCCTTTGAACGATGCTTTATGACGTTCAAAATACGCCCAATACATCGATGAAATGGGACAGGTTTTCGTTGGGTGGAATTGACATGAAGAGCAGAAGTCTCCCATCTTCTTGATGTAAGGGGTTCCTGAAATGTAGGGTTTCGTCATCATTGCATCACCTAGAGAAAAGGTTCCCATGCCCAGAACGTTTGGTTCAACAACCCAATCGAAAGCATCAACAAAACCAGCATGAAACCAATCTGTAAGTTCTCTAGGTTCGATATCAAGAAGTTGAGCCAGATTACTCAATACCATCAGGCGAGGTATGTGGTGTGTCCATGCTTCATCCATGACAGATTCTACCGCCCAATCGAGACAATCAAGGCCACTCTTTTCACCCCAGTACGCCATTGGTAACGAACGTGTTTGGTTGAGGTGATTCGGATGAGATTCTTCATCCGATGAAGGAGCGCTTGTCCAGTTCGCTTGTCGGCTTTTCGGTTTTGTTTTCTTCACATCAATCGTTCTGAAACCATCGGTAATATCGTGGACGTGATGGACATATTCTCGCCAAATCATTTGTCGGAGAAATCCTTCCTTTGAATTCAAAGGAATCTCTGCTGCAAGAACGAGATTAACCACATGTTGCGGCATGATGCGATGAAGATTCATTGACGAAGCAAGACGTGAATGGAAGAGCCCTCTGCTTTGCTTGGTCATCGCATCCTCATAATGCCCGAAATGTTCCAGAATTGATGTTGTAAACTCGAGTGCTTGTTCATGATCTGACGCCGAAGTCGGAAGATGGTCAAGTCGTGCATCTCCAGGATGTTCTGCGTAGAGCGTATTGACAAGAGACAATACTTCTTGGTCGATTGAATCAACGTCGTAAACAGGGGCTGGTGGGGGCGTATGCTCGCCTTTCCAAGGATGACGGTTGTCCCCATCATGGCTAAATTTTCCTCCATATGGGGCATCATCTTCCATGAGCCAGCCCGTTTTCTTACGAACATTTCGATAGAATCGATCCATTCGAAATGGAGGTTCTGTACCAACGGTTGAGGTGAACCATTCTTGTGGCGTTAGCCAACCAGGATGTTCGTGTATGTTGATGAGCCCTTCATCAATCAAGGGTTTCAGCGTTATTCTGAGTTCTCGTTCCGCTGGTTTGAACATGTGAATGGTACTGATTTCCTTAAGAATTCCATTTAGCGCTTCATTGTATTGTCCGGTTGTTGTAAAATGTAGGACGGGGATATTCTTGGCTTGAGTTTCAAGTGCAAAATGACGGAGATTTGAGAGGAGAAAACTCAGCTTTTGTTTGTGATAGGGTCTTCTTTTGCCTTGTTCTTCACTCTCAATAAGAATGATTCCGTACGAT
>QQSG01000050.1:15123-24936 GCA_003602665.1 Candidatus Poseidoniales archaeon | reverse complement strand
AAGACCTACCTTGAGAAGGCTATAACCTCCTGTCTGGTACCATATCAAAAAGACAAATTGATGATGAGGTATCTCTTGGGACAAACATGGATGCTGTCCTTGTTGTCGTTGTCATGTTTGCAACGCTTCTCGCCGCAGCATTAACCGTTCCAGCAGGTTTTGGACTTGCAACAATGCTGACTCCAGTCATGTTGTTGTGGCTTGACCCTCATCTTGCAATTGCTGCAGTAGCTGTCATACACGCAGCCCACAACGGCTGGAAATTGGTTTTACTCAACTCTCATCTCGATGTAACTGCTGTGAAACGATATGGTTGGGCAATGGTCTTGGGCGCATTGATTGGAGCCTCACTGAGCACGAGTATTGATCAGAAACCTCTGCTCATTGTCGTTGGGTTTGCCCTAGTCCTTTTGCCCATTCTTTCAGCAACTGAGCGATGGACATCCTATCGATTGCCTGAGGCTGAAGACCGATGGGGTGGATTTGGTTCAGGACTTATGGGTGGGTTGACGGGACACCAGGGAGCCTTACGGGCAATGTTCCTGCAAAAGCGATTGCCGGATAAGTCTGCATATGCAGCAACTGCTGCGCTCTTGGCCTTGATTGTTGATCTCTCTCGATTACCTGTTTATCTTTATTCAGATGGTTCAGAACTTATCGAATATTTACCTCTCATAGGCGGATCTGTGCTCTGTGCCATTATTGGCGTTCATCTTGGAAAGCGATGGCTCATCCGATGGAAGAAGACCCATATTCGCACAATGATTCTTTGTGGAATTGTAGTTTCAGGTTTCTTGTACATCATCGAAGGATTCAGGATGTAACTCCCTATCTGATGAAATGAGAATATAATTCGATTCCAAAGGAATGCAGGTTATCTGTTTATATGGCTTAAACTTAAATCGATATCAATGAAAGGCAACGTGTATCATTCTGACCCTATGGCAAATTTCCTACAAATTGCGAGATATGTTGTCGCGGTTATTTTGATAATATTGTCTTCTTGGGTCTTTTTGACCAATATTTTTTCCGACTTATTAATGAATGACGACAGTAGCGCTATTCATTACCTTTACACATTTGTGGGGTACGGAATGGCACTGCTTGTACTCATGATGACGCCTTCTGGTTTTGTGGAGAGGGGTGATTAAAATGACGAAATCGATCGTTATCGGATTGCCTTCTGAAACAAAGTGGGTTGTTTTTGCTCGATGGATTATTGCCCCTGGTCTTTTACTTTGGGCTACGTTATACATCATGGGATATTGGATGGAAGATGAGGAAATGATGCAATTCAATTGTTTCAATCTAATGGCATTCCTTGGCTTTGCAATAGCCTTAATGTTGGTATTAATCAATCCAATGAGAACAATTGTGGTCTCGGACGATGAATGATTTAGATTTCATTCTCCGTGCAGAATGTTCTTTGGGAATTAGGACGTCACATCATCATTCAAATCAAGAATTACAGGCGCGTGGTCAGAGATATCAAGACCGCCTTGACGATCGATTCGAATGGATTCTACAAATGGCATAAGTGCTTCATTTCCAAGCATGTAGTCAATTCTCCAGCCACGATCTTTTGCTCTGGCTTGACCACGGTTTGACCACCATGAGTAGAGTTTGACTCCTTCTCCAACATGTTCTCGGAAGAGATCATGCCAGCCATCATCAAGTAAGTTTGAGAACCATTCTCGCTCCTGTGGAAGAAAACCGCTCGACTTCGCATTTCCTTTAGCGTTCCATATGTCGTCTTCAGTGTGTGCGATGTTTAAATCTCCAACGACAAGAACAGGGGTGCTGAGTTGAAGATAAGGCTCTAACCATGTTCGCCATTCATTCATCCATTGCTCCTTGAAGAGTTGCCGTTCATCCTTGTTTGATCCGCTTGGAAGATATGTGTTTATGCATGTTAGATTTCCATGCTTTGTTACAATGATTCTTCCTTCTGAATCGTTTGAATCAATCGAACTAATCATTCCACGGCGCTCTTCAATCATGTCAATGCTTGACAATGTTGCCACTCCTGAATAGCCTTTCTTTTCTGCTGGGTGGAGAAGTGCTTGGTGCGTACTTGGCCAATTCCAACCTTTGGGAAATTGTTCTACAAGGACCCGGGTTTCCTGAAGCATCCATATCTCTGCATCAACGGATTCAAACCATCCATCAATCCCTTTCCGAATTGCTGCTCGAAGGCCATTAACATTCCATGTAACGACGCGCATAACCCTCCCATAGGAACTAGGCTTTTCATTTTTGAAGTGGAATTGAAGCAATTGATTCCGCTGCAAGACGAGCAGATGCAACTGCTCCGTCCGAGAGAATGTGTTCGCTTTCAACCCAAGCGCCAGCGAGTAGAATCCCTTTCTTGACAACGCTATCATGTGAAGGACGATTGCCAAGAACCGCTACAGTGACCTGTTCTTGTCTTCGTTCATGAAGAATGTGTGACCTCCAACCCGGGGCTCGCTCATCGAGAAATTGGTCCAACATTTCCATACGTTGCTCCTTGGATTTATCTGAAAAACATATTGCGGAGAGAAGAGATCCAGAAACTGAAATGCCGGGATGAATTTGTTTCATATCGAATAACCCTATTGAGTTCTTGACATCAAGGATGGCTTGCCTATCTCCCAGAGGGGTTGAGTCGAGTGCAACATCAATTGTTGAGGCTTTCAATGATTCACAATCCGGAATATTGGGGAGAAGTTGTTTTGTTCTTCTGTAACCACAAGCGAGTACAATCACATCGGTCTCGATGTGCCGACCATCAGAAAGGTGGACTTTATTACGCTCGACTTGCGTTACCTTAGCGCCTGTTTCAATGGGAACGCCTACTTCATCAAGCGTTACTGCAAGACGTCCGATTAATCCGGACCAACCTTCCTTTAATCCAAGCAATTTACTTCGAAGAAGGGCTTTGCTTCGAAGTTCACTTCCCATTCCCCAAGATGCAAATTGCTCTGCAGCCCGAATGGATGGATGAGCCATTTCGTATTTCCGAACTGCTCTTCGATACAACACAGCATCAATCATCGGTGAACGCGGTTGCATCATTCCCTGCTCAAGGAGTTCAATTCTATGGGGACGTAATGGAAGAGTTGACGGTTTCATTCGACTAATCTTCTGCACCAACCGATGGAGTGGCCCTTTCTTTAGTAAGAAATGAGGCCCGAAGCCAATAGGAAATTCGTCTCGAAGTTCACTTGAGGCACGCCCCCCAATAGTCGAACGTTGATCGAGAACGACAACGTGATGGCCGCGAACAGAGGCTTCCATCGCAGTTGCAAGACCCGCGAGTCCTGCGCCGACGACGATGACTCTGGCCATGTCTTTGCCATGCTTTCCCCCTCATCAATCCCTCGCGGATAAACAGGTTGCTTGAAGTTCTTCGATGCCTAGCGCTGGTCATGGGCGAGCGCGCATCCCTGCCTCATGACCGTGGCCACCTATTGTGGACCGCTGAAGATGGACCAAGCAGATTACTCACTGGAAGCATGGACCGTTGGGTTACTGCTGTTCTTGGTGATGACGGTATCGATGGTCCATTGATGGGTTTTGGTGATAAAAAAACTGCCAAAATCGTGGCAAGATCTACGGGGACAGTTGCAGGAGCTGCAGTTGTTGATTACATGTTGCAAATTTGGGCTCCTGGCCTCAATGCTACATGGCGTGCTGGTGATGGCAGGCGGGTCAGTGAGGACGATACGATCGTCGAACTTCATGGCGATACTGAATCGCTTCTGAGAATGGAACGATCGGTGTTGAATATTCTCGGTCAATTATCAGGCATCGCCACTGAGTCTGCAAAATGGGCTCAAATCGCATCTGGGCAAGTCGCCGCAACTCGGAAAACTATCTGGGGCCTATTGGACAAATGGGCAGTTCATCTTGGCGGGGGACTTACCCACCGACTCAACAAAGACGATGCAAAAATGATCAAGGAAAACGATCTTGCTTCGCTTGGAAGTGAATCATTACCCGCTATCGTTTCGGCCCTTACAGAGGCGAATCTAGAAGAATGTGGGGCTTTCCTTGAACTTGAAGTTACAAACGAAAAAGAAGCGATTGTTGCTGCAACAACATGGAAGCAAAGAACGGGCGAGAATGAAGCCCCTCCTCTTGTCCTCATGCTGGACAACTTCGGTCCAGAACGTTGCAAGGAAATGGTTACTGAAATGACTGAAATGGACTTACGTGATTCTGTCGTTCTTGAAGCGAGTGGAAACATTGTCTTCGAGGATTTGGAAGAATGGAGAGAATGCGGAGTTGATGTGCTATCAACAAGTGCAGTCAATCGTGGTGTTTCTCCAATGGACATGAGTATGCTCATCGACCATGACTGAGGTGGACATATGGAACATGCCGCTGATCCAAGTCACCCACGTTACCGTTCGTTACTCATGCGTCATCGTCTTGAAGTTGCAGCAGAAAAGGGCATGCTCGCAGATTCTGCGTTAATCGCTCATGGGAGGGGTGAAGCCTACGATTATCTCATTGGAGAACGGACCATTTCAAGCGCTGATTTTGCTACAAGGGTTGCACTTCGTTGTTTGAAAGAAGCAGAACATCCTGTTCTTTCTGTTAACGGAAATGTTGTCGCACTCGCTGGTGACGAAATGCTTCAGTTGGCTCATTTACTCAATTGCCCTGTTGAAGTCAACATCTTTTACAGAACGCCTGAACGTATGGCTGCTCTCTTATCTGATTTGGACGAACGGAATAATCGGTTGGGGTTGAATGTTGAAATTCTTGGTGCAAATCCTGATGCTGAGATTCCAGGATTAAAGGGCCCAAGAGCAAAATGCGAATCGAAGGGTATTCTCCAATCCGATGTTCTCCTCGTCCCTCTCGAAGATGGAGATCGTTGTCAAGCATTGGTGGCGATGGATAAAACCGTCATCGTTGTCGATCTTAATCCTCTTTCACGCTCATCTCAGACTGGAAGCATAACGATTGTCAATGAGGTGACAAGGTGTATCGCAGAGATGGTCGATGGCTTCGATTCGGAATTGCCGCCTCGATCTGATTATGTTCACGAAGAAATATTACAGGCGGCTCTGGATTCTATTGTAAACGGAATGAAAGAACGATTCAAGACCGTAGAATAGTCAGTTTTCCAACCTCATGATGGGAAGGCTTCAAGTGCCGTCATCTCGGAGGAAGTTCCATGAGTGAGGAGAGTCAAGAAAGTCGCGGACTAATCGATGTCACCGCACTTCCTGAGCCCGTTCGACGTATGGCAGAAGTCATGCATGGCCTTGACCCTGAATGGAGTATTAACACATGGCTTTCTCAACAGGCCGAACAAACATTGGCTTTGATTCGCCATGACTTGAAGCGTGAACGACTCCTTTTGGAACAGCGGAAATTCCGTCTTGATGACCTTGCATCCCGAATAGAACCTGATCATATCGCGAAAGACGAACACCAAATGAGCATCTTTGATTGCTTTGGGCTCGATCAAGACCGAATCTTTACCGGCCTGTCTCAACGCAAGGAAGGACCTCGCATAGAGGAGGGGGAAGCGCACGGTGCTGAAGCATTCATCGAACTCTTACCTGACGACCAAGGTGATGACCCGTTGCTCGCAGTAGCATGCCAGTTGGTTGTTATGATTATTGATGGCGAAATTGAGAAGGGCGAGCCTGTGGCTACACTCAATGTTATCTTCCAGAGAATGACAGCTCACGGAGTTTCTGAAGATGAAATCGATGAAGCGATTGACCACCTTCTCTCCACAGGTGGAATTATTGAAGTCGATGACGACTGTTTCCTTTCAATGATTTAGGGAACCCTCGGACTTCCCACTACGGTATTATATGGTCTCGCAACCATATTCTATACATGAGAATTCTAGCGAGCATCTTCTGTGGTTGGATGGTTTGGTTAACCTTCATCACATGGCACATGACACGCCCAGAAGTCGCAGTCTTAGCGGGGATCATCAGTGTCTTCGTCTGTGAGACTGTGATTCACAGGGCTGAACGAAAATCACTTCAGAGAGAGCGGCTTCAACTTCGACAACAACTGAATCTTTCGGCGTACAACATCAACCAACTCCAGGAATCGCTTCAAAATGTTCAAGCTGAACTGCATCGAAGAGACATCATTGGAACACCAGCGGCCCGTAAATTACTGAAGCGGCAAGAAGAAGCAATCAGCGCCCAATCTTCAGCATTGGAAGATCGGACCAGCCGACAAGACCGAATGTTCGTAGCCATGGAACGGCTTCTCGCTTTCCAGACTGAACAAACTGCGTCGATTCAAAACCATCTTGCAGAGCTGATCTCCCAACTTGCGAAGGAGCCACGTCAACAGGTAACAATGACCGACAGCGTCCTTGTCCAGAATCAAGAAGAAGAAAGAATACGACGACAATTTCGTCGTATGAGCAATGAATTCATTGCAGACTTATTCGATTAGCGGTATCTTGAGAACGGACGAGCACTTGGCTCAACACATGGCGACCAAGCGAGAGCATGCTGTTGCTATCCTTGATGCAATGGAGTCAAAAGTACGTCTGCGCTCAAGAACCATCCTCGGAATTTGTATTGGATGTGTCTTTCTTATCGCAGTTGCCATCTTAACACAATGGCAGTTTGGCTTGGGAGGAGCACTGCTCATCGGACTGTTGATGCAACTGACTCATGAACGCTTTACAGTCGCTGCTGATGCAATGATAGCAACGCATCTGGGTAAACTTGGATGGGAAGAAACTGCTCTCGAAGATGCAGCATCGCTTTCAAAGTTGCACGAGTACGCTGGAAGAGTAGAGGAATAAGAATGGAATCAATTCCAAAGGGTGTGTATTCACACGTAGCCTTACGGAAACGTTGGTTCATCCTTTCGATATCTCTCGGAATTCTTGGTTTTGGGATTGGATATCTCATCTTCAATCAGCTCCTTATCGGGTTTGTTGGAAGTCTAGTTGGCCAGTTTCTAGCCATTGTGGATTATATCGATCGGCGTTCAACTGCGAATAAATGGATTGAAGAAATGCTGAGCGCCCTCCATGTCGACATCGAAGATTTCGAAGGGGCATTGACTCTAGAACGCATCCTTGAGCAGGTGAACTTGCAAACAATCGATGTCGAAACGAACCCTGTGAGGACTCGTGGAAAGGATGTACGCGGATTTACTGGAGGCGTGATAGAAGCTGATCTAGACGAAGAACAAGACATTCGCCCAGTATCAAAACATGACCAATATGCAGATTTAGAGCAAGATCTGACTTTGGCTGAACAGGTCAAGGCTGAAGCCGACAGACGATATGCTGAACACGCTCAACAACGTTGGGAAGAAGCAGAACGGAACGATCCAGACCTCATTGAAGCAGGTGTCAAGCGTCTTGGAGATCTTGTGACTACGGATTATTTTGAAAAGAATCACGACCCAGAAGCGATCTCAAAACTCATATCCTCTCAATCTTCTAGCGAAGAGAAGTGAACAAGTAGAGCATCAACATCGTCACGTAGCTGCCGGATAGATTCGTTTTCAATCTGAACTTCGATACTGATGAAGTCTTCGTTCTCTTCAACTGTGAACACATAGCCCTCTGTACGTAGAATTGCTTGCAAAGGAAGCGACTCTTCTCGTGAACCTTCCCAAGCGATGGCGACATATTGGTTGGAGGTCATGATAGGTCGAAAGGGTGGACTCATATGAGGATGACGTGAGCAGTAGCCATGGCGGATTCAAAGGCTGACCTTCTTGCAGGCGCAGGAGGGTTGGTGACTGAAGAATCTCAGACCAACCATGAAGGCAGGAGAGCATTGCTTTTGGTCCGTAACAATGAGGACTGTACTGAATTTATCGCGCTTGCCAAAACGATGGGGATCAGTATAGTAGAACGCGTTGAACAACGAGGAAGAGACGACCCCAAATGGTTCATGGGTCAAGGTAAATTACAAGATATCGCTGAGGAATTGGCGTCACGTACTGCAAAACATCCATGGGAAAATGTGGACTTATTGCTTCTCCATACCAATGCAACGCCTCGTCAATTAGTGGGCGTGAACGATACAGTTGGATTAGAGGTTTGGGATCGTGTTCGTCTCTTACTTTCCCTGTTTACAGCTCACGCTTCCAGCGTTGAAGCAAGAACACAGGTCAGGATTGCACGATTACAATCCGACCGAACTGTTCTGCGAGAGGTTGTAAAACAGCAAACAACTGGAGAACGTGCGGGTTTTGGTGGTGCTGGTAAAACAGCTGCAGGTTCGGTTTTAACCAATGTTAATGCAGAGTTAGCAGCCTTGAGAAAGAAGCAAAGAAAGCATAATCGTTCCGAATCTGAACGACGCAGACAACGCAAAAAACAGGCTGTTACTGTAGGTTTAGCAGGATACACGAATGCTGGAAAATCCAGTTTATTTCGCAACCTTTCTGGGAAAGAAGTCCTTGTTGAGGACCGCCTTTTCTCAACGCTCGAATCCACCATTGGCCGACTTGAGGCAAGCCCGCGCGTACTTTTAGCGGATACAATTGGATTCATAGATGGATTACCAAATGCTACGCTCGATGCTTTTCGAGCAACACTTGCTGAAGCCATTGAATGTGATTTATTGCTCTTACTTGTTGATGTTGGAGACCCAATCACAGAGATCGATCGTAAATTACAGACCTCATTACGCGAACTTTCTGAACGTGTTCTTGAATCAGATCATGCATCAATAATGGAACGGATTCAACTTGTTCTAACAAAAGCAGATACTACGATTCAGTCATCTATTGATTCAGCCATTGAGATGGTTGCAACACATGGATTCATCAACCCAATTGTCATTTCATCCCACACTGGAACTGGTATTGAAGAGTTGCGAACTGCGATGCTTCATTCTCTTTTTGGTCCTCAGAGAACTGTCGTTCTTCATCCAGGTGAACACGGGGAACCTGCTATTGAAGCACTCCTGTCACGATTATTCGATACTGTTTTTGTCCATGATCATCAACGAGACCGTGACATGATTGAAGTACAAATCAGTGCTTCAGATGAAACCCTTGCTATTCTCCAAGCAACCTATGGCGAACGCATCGAACTCAAGTAGACCAAGGATGTGCAGACTCTATGGGCGAAGATACAGAGGAGGTTTGGGAAGGCATAGAGGGCCTTCCTGAGACTGAATCATCAGTTATGTTTGCCTCTTCAGGAGCAACGTTCACAATACCGGATACGTCATTGCATCCAATCACAAAATCGATTGCCGTTTTTGTTATCTTCATCGCAGCCTCTGGATTTCTAAATGGCCTCGATTATGCATCCCCGGAGTCTGGTATCGTACAACCAGATGAATTCGTATATCAGTTATCAAAAACGGCCCCACCGAATTCTGCAATGTTCGATGGAATTGTTTACGATGATGTTGGCGACCCTATTGAGGGCGCATTAGTCCATCTTGAATGGGAAGAAACCCCTGGGTTTTTTAATTCATCAGAAATGTATACCGATGCAAATGGTTCTTTTTCTTTTGAAGAAATAAAACCCGGTTTGGCCCGCATCAATATCGTTGTTGAACGAGACAACTATTCTGACCTTCTTCAGGAACGAATTCTCTTATCCCCTCCTGCCTTTATTGAGCCATATGGCTTTACAAACCTCGATTTCCATGTCCCTTCACAAGAAGTATATGCAGAACAACCATGTTCCTTTGGACAGGAAACGTGCAGTATTAGAGAGATTGACCGCACCGTTGACCAAATAGAGAATCCACGAATGGATCCAAGTGCAGCTGGGATTTACATCATGATCGGTTTTGCTTTCATGGGCGTTTCAATCATCTCGGTTGGCTTTGTTATATGGGCACTCAAGAC
>QQSG01000050.1:11911-15005 GCA_003602665.1 Candidatus Poseidoniales archaeon | reverse complement strand
CGGAAAAAGGTCTTGCAAGACAGTGTTGTTGAAGCAAATCTGCAATCTTCCTTATGAGGGAAAATGCATCGGACAACATGGACCTGACCCAATCCACATGGATGGTTCGAGACCTAGGACAGGCTGCAAGCGATGTTCTACTTCTCGAAGATGATTCAGTCATTGCAGGAGGATGGGATGGGGCGATCAAATATTGGTCTGCTGAGGGTGATACGGTTTGGGAGATTGAAACTCCAAATCGCATCTCTTGTCTAACTACCCAATCGAACAAACTCTATGCAACATCGGGGCTTCATCTTCTCAAGATTGATCTAAAAACTGGAACGATTGATTGGCAAATTCAACTTGAAGGTTCAGCGGATGCTGTTGTTATCACCAAGAAATGTGTCATTGCTTCTTCTTCTGTCTATGATATCGAGCACAATGACTTCCTAGAATCTGCAATTTGGTCTGTTTCTTTTGAGGGGGATGTTCTCGAAACACATCGTATGGATGAACGGCCATGGACGCTCGAATTATCAGAAATGGACGTTATCGCGGGACTCGGGCGACCAAAGAGTGGATGGATTAAACTCGGCGAGAATGGGAATATTATTGAGCAAAAAGAAGGTTGGAAAACGCCTACAATCTGTTCAACGAAATCGAATCCAATTCTCTTTGGAAGAGCGGATGGATCAATTGTTGACATGGATGAGACTGTTCTCCATGAAATGAAAGAGTCAATTACTGTTCTTTCAAATCGTAAAAACAGCCTCTTGGTAGCCGATGATTCTGGACGAGTAGATTTGTTGAAATCTGAAGCAATTCTATGGTCGAAGACGGGCGATTCTGTTGTCGGACTTGAACATGGATTCAATCATAATGGCGAGGAGACCACTTGGATTGTTCGCTGGAATGGAGCAATTGGAAGCGTCTCTGTACGAAATTCGTCCACCGGAGATAAGATTGCAAGTATGGAAGGAGAACGCGTTCATGCTCTTTCTGTTAATGAGAAGAGAGTTAGTATCGCAACCGAGGGTGGACAGATTATGGTTTGGGAACAAGCGTTGTTTGAACGACGAAGTAAACAAGAGAAACCTGCTGAACAAGTCGATGAGCATCGAAATTCAATGCTTGCTAAGTTAAGAGCACTTCGTAAGTGATTTGCAACAGAACAAGTTGTCAAAAGAAGACACGTACGGTTAGGAAATCAGTTTATCAATGAGGAATGGTGAGTCTAAACCATGAAGACCAAAGCCATCCTTGTTGCTGGAGGAAAAGGCTCACGTCTCTACCCATTTACACGGTATACTCAGAAAACGCTCTTACCTTTGTACAACAGACCTGTTATCGATTACGCCTTGGGAACGATTCGAAGAAGTGGAATTACAAATATCACCATTATTTCCAACGAACACATTGGCCAGATTGCGAAACATGTTGGACAGAGCATGAATGGAGAACAGATTCATTACGTTCTAGAAGAAGAACCTAAAGGCGTTGCTGGAGCTTTGAATTTAGCACGATCTCATAACCAAGATTGTCGGATTTTAGTTTATTTTTCCGATAACATTACCACCGTTGAACTTGGAGATATCGTCTCGGATTTCAATAACGCCAAGACACCTCCTGGATGCGTACTGCTCGCTCGTGAAGAAAAACATCCGCAAGCCTTTGGCGTAGCGGTTCTTGATGAAGATGGAGCGCTTATTGATGTTGTAGAGAAACCTGAGAACCCTCCATCCAATCTTGCAATTGGAGGAATCTACTTGTTCGATGAAACCTTTTGGAACAAACTCGATCAAGCTGTGGAACAACACGGTTCAGATTTTTCAATCTCTGACATTAACAGAGCATATATTTCAGAAAAGAGTGCTAAAATTGTGTCTGTGGGTGAAGAAACATGGGTCGATTGCGGTACACCTGAAACACTTCTACAAGCAAGCATCATGGCAAAGGATGGGAAATTAAATCCTCGACCATACAGGGAACGGTGAGACAGATGAAAATCGGAATTATTGGCGCCGGAATGGTTGGAGGGGCAATCGAACATTGTTTCTCAGATGCTCATGAATTATTCATCCACGACCCTGCTCGTGGAACCGAACTATCAATTGTGACAGATAATGTAGATTTTGCATATATTGCTGTCCCTACGCCTCCTCATCCAGATACTGGAGCCTGTGACACGCGTATCGTCGAAGCAACCCTTAATGCCCTGCCCGATGGTTTTACTGCAGTCGTCAAGAGCACTGTTGTTCCTGGAACAACTCAACGTTACCACGAAGAATATCCTCACCTAAAAATTGCTTATTCACCAGAATTCCTTGTTGAGCGACGGCGTCTCGAAGATTTTGCAAACCAGGACATCTTGGTTTGTGGAACGCATCACTCAGATGTTGCTGAACGCGTTTTTGAACAACACAGACAAGCTGGCGTTCTACGTCGAGATCAAACCTTCCAAGTCACTCCCACGCAGGCTGAACTTGTGAAGTACACAAAGAATACATTCTATGCAATGAAAGTCACCTTTGCCAATCAATTGTACGATATTTGTGAAGGACTTGGAGAGGATTGGTACACGATTCGAGATATCATTACATCAGAACAAGCACAACCAATAGGCCCTTCTCATCTTGATCCTATCTTTGGATTGAACAGAGGGTTTGGTGGAAAATGTCTTCCAAAGGATTCCCTTGCCCTCGGAGTACTAGCAGAAGAACTTGGTTGCAAGTATGAATGGATGGATGCAATGCAAAAAGACAACGCTCGACTTCGAAAAACCTTGACTGGAAAGCCAAGCGATGTCATCACTAACGACGATTAAAATGGATTCTATATCGACGTTTAATCGCCTTGCTCCAAGAGGTTCTCTTCAGAGATTTGCCCTTGCTGGTGGATTCAATAGCGCCATATTTTTCCTCCTTTGGGAATTTCTTCGTTTGTTTCTAAGCGATGATTCAACTGGAATTAGAATAGCATGGGCAGTAGCATGGGGAGCCACTGGCTTCATGGCTCATTTTGTACATAGATGGTTTACGTTCGATAAGAGAAAATCTGTTCAATGGACAATCGGGGCATCATTCGGAGCCTATTTCTTCAGTTTGACTGGCTC
>QQSG01000050.1:0-11820 GCA_003602665.1 Candidatus Poseidoniales archaeon | reverse complement strand
TGGGCCATTATGCGGCTTTTCGTGTTCCAATATAAGGTCGAAGAAGATCAAACTGCATGAGCTTCTAAGACTTCAAGCGAGATGATGCTAAGGGCTTCTTCATGAGTTGCTTCTAGATCGACTGGGCACCCTTTTCCAATATTCACCGCAGCAAGCCAAGTTCGTGCGCAGACGCACCATGAATCTCCTGCTTTCAACCCAGGAAAGGAAAACTGCGGAGCGGGAGTGATGAGGTCGTTACCTTGTTGCCGGGCATATTCAAGAAAGTCATCTGTCACAACACAGCATACGGTGTGAGACCCTCGATCATTCTCATCAGTATTGCAACAACCGTCCCGATACCAGCCTGTTTTTGGATCATTTGAACATGTTTGCAATTCCGTTCCGAGGACGTTAACCGATGGGTGCATGATGAGCCCATCTGGTTCATACCTTTCAACCATGCTCTGGCACCTAGAAAGAGACTCAAACTTCGCCATTTTACCCATCCAGAAGGCGAGAGGTTCTTGATGGAGAAGCGCGAGTCTATGTCATATGCTACCAGATACACTGCATAAATTGCCTCGCGATGAACGATTTGCTTATGCCCGACTTCTTGCTTACATGGCACGTGTAGACGACGAAATTACTGTGGACGAATTGGCAATGTTCGAGCAACGAATCGGTACCGCTCTTCTTTCTCCAAACCAACGGGATCAACTTCGTCGTGCCTTGAAGAATCCTCCAACGCTTGAAGACTGTCTCGAAGGACTTGGCCCAGAATCAGGACGACTCGCTCTGCGTGATGCTTTGCTCATGGCGACAGCAGATGGCTCTATTGACGGAGACGAATTCGATGTCCTTCAAGAGATTGCAGACCACCTTGGACTTGCTGAAAACGCTGTTAATGATCTCATCGAATGGGCCAAAAAAGGCTACGGATGGATGGAAGAAGGTATTGAATTACTCAATAAACTTCAGCAAGGTTGATCGGTATGTTTTGCGACGATGTCGCTAATTTAGACGCGAGTGAACGCTCACGTTACGCAGATTTGCTTGTTCTTATCGCTGCTGCTGATGGGGAACTTGTTCGTGAAGAAATACAGGTCCTTGAGGGGTTGATGGGGAGAGCAATGGTGCATCCTGAAGCAAGAACTTCGATTCGTAAAGGTCTTCATGACCCGCACCGACTTTCCAATTTACTCAAAAACGCCGAGGTTCAAACATTGCGTTTTGTTTTGAGGGACGGGGCCTTGTTGGCAGCTGCTGACGGAGATTATGATAAGCGTGAAGTGAGAATTCTCAAACAGATAGCAAAAAAGGCTGAGATTTCAAATGACGAATTAAAACAAGTTTTCGACTGGGTTTCAAGTGGGTGGGAATGGCACCAAACTGCAAGCAGTGTTCTGAATTTATCGGCTTCTGACCAAAACCCGCCAGAATGAAAGGTTTCATGATTTTGACAGGCACATTCAAACCATGATTGAATACCCACTGGATGGGGCGGACTATGCAAAACGGTGTCAGCGGATGGTATGCAAGATTAGATCGATGTCTTAATGACAGAGCAGAACAAATCAATATTTGGTTGGCTGCGTGGGAGGAATCCCTCAAAACCCACCAACCGATTGCTGCTTTGTTACCTGGAGATTGGCCAACACTTCCTGCAAATCTATTGACTGACCCTGGGCATGTTCTCGACCATCTTCTTGCTCGTCACGATGCTGAATCTGATGGCCGCTCTCCTCGTGGAGCGCATCCAACTCCCCCTCGACTTGCAGATTCTGTTATCACATCAGAAATGCTTGAAACAACAATTCAGCCAAAGGTCAAGAAACAGACGACAAATATGCATCTTGCTGACCTTCCTCCTGGGTTCCAGAAGCACATCAAGAAACTCAATTTCCCTCCGGCTGAAGAAGAAGTTACACTCGACAGTGATGCTCTTGAAGCAGTTGAACGAGGCGAAAGAACCAGCAGCGGAATTCCTCTGCCATTCTCAGACATGTCTTGTGGCGGTGGAATCTTCCACGCTCGTATGCTTCGAAAGCACAGTGAATTGTTCGAAGGGCAGGATGCTGAGTTGAAGAAACAAGACACGCTACGTTTATTCAAGGGATTTCAATTAATTGACGTTGATTCACTTGTCGTTGAATCCACAAAAAAGCGCCTTCTCCTGGAATCGATCCGATTAGAGCTCGTTTCCATGAGTGGAGAGCAAGAAGGAAAGGTTGCTCGAAAAGATGTAGAGCAAATTCTTGAAGAAAACGTTGTTTGTTCAGATGCTCTCCAACATGATTGGCCATGGGCTCAATCCCCTCGCTTGATCATAGCAAATCCTCCTTGGTTGAGAATTAAAGACCGTTTCAGAGGCATGGAAGACGGTTCTCAGCGCAGAAAAGACCTCAGTGAGACACTGAGGAATCTAAAGAATGATGATGGCCCACGATTTTCTACAATGAGAGGTAATGTCAACCTCTACCGGCTTTTCATCGAACGTGGAATGCAGATCCTTAGCGAAACTGGGCAAATGCGAGTTGTAGCTCCTGACAGTTTGCTTCGTGAGCAATCCTCTCACCCTCTAAGGAAACTCCTTGTTGAGAAGCATTCTTGGAGAGAAGTATGGGCGATTGAAGAAGCAAATCTCCTCTTCCCTGGCATGACACAAGGTGTTGCAATATTAGGAATCTCTTCAACACCTCAAGGCACTGAAACACTCAATGTCATCGGTCCAGTGACACGCTCAGACCTACGAAGAGTCGGTACTGGTTTGTCTTCACGCGTACCGTCTTTTTCCCTCCCTAGAACTCGATGGGTCCAATGGGCTCGTAACACATGGGCTGTTCCAAGACTTCCTCGAGACCAAATTGAACGAAAGCACATTCTCAGTATTCTCGACAACATGTCTGAATTACCTCGTCTTGGTGACCGTGATCACTGGCTTGCAACTCAAGAACAAACTGTCAAGGTCCGTGTTGGTGAAATTGATCAAACTGCTCATTCAAGCAACATCACAAGTTGGGACAAGGCAAGAGCCTCACGCCCATTTATCCGTGGAGTTCACTTTACAGAAGATGAAGATGGGTCGGTCTACATCCGCCATCCTGCATTCCGCAAGGATATTCCTTCCCGTGCAAATGAGCGACAACTTGCAATGTGGTCTGGAGTCACTGAAATTCAATCATATGGGCCTCGTCTTGCATGCCAAGCTATCGTTAATGCTCATCAGGAACGAAGACTTCGCTGGGCCGTTATTCCAAAGGGATGTATCCTTGGAAACAGCGTCAATCATATTGAGATGAACCAAGCGATTCTCAACCGACTTACTGCAACAAAAGGAAACCTCCAAAATGCTCTCGAGTGGATGTGTCAACAACTCAATCAACGAGATCTTGATGATTGGGCAAAGGCATGGTCTGCAAACAATAACGTAAACAATTACGAATTGGAAATGCTTCCTCTTCAATTAGATGCTGTAAAAGAAGTGTCTGAAATCATGATGGATTGATGAATCGTGTATTCACAGTCGCAAGTAAACAGACGGATTGGAATTCAACCAATACGATGTTTTATATCACGAACCCCACCACAAAAGAACGCTGTAAGCAATCATAGGAGAGTCACGTATGGGCATTCATCCTAAGATTGGCATCACCGGTTTACCAAGAAGTGGTAAATCTGCTGTTATGGAAAAAGTTCTGTCCATGCTCAAAGAAGAGCGAACCCGTGAACTCGCTGCCAGAAATTCTGGAACTGAATCTGAAATCATTGGTGGAATTTGCACCGAACCAATCCTCGATGGAAGTGAGCGCCTAGGCTACAGCGTACGCAACATCGTAACTGGCGAAACTGCAACGATTGCTCACAAAGAAATCGATTCAAGATTGCGTGTTCTCGGATATGGTCTCGATACTGAAGGCCTTGAGAAAGTCGCCGTACCCGCTATCGAATTCGCAATTGAACATTGTGAGGTGATCGTTATTGATGAGATTGGTAAGTTTGCAGTCGAATCAGAAGCGTTCGTCAATGCTGTACGAAGTGCACTCGAAGTCGATAAACCAACACTCCTTACTCTTCACAAGAAAAGCCGCCATCCGTTGTTGCAAGACATTCGACGTCGAGATGATGGACGTATTCTCGAAGTAACTCCTGTCAATAGAGCTCTTCTACCTTACAAGATTCACAAGTTGATGCGTGAGACTTACTGATTGCGTTGGATTCATACCGACAACGCTCTTGGTTACCATCATGACGCCGGCAGAACGTGCCAAAAAACTCCTCTTAGGAACTGGATTATGCCTGGTATTTGTTTTTGCAATCGGACTTTCAAACGATCGATTTACTCTAAAATCGTTGAATGAAGGATGGCTCTTTCTTATTTTTGGAATAACCATGGTCGGTCTTAGTTTCACAAATGGAAGTTTTTCTTCTCGATTTCCAGATGAGTCTGATGAGGAGATGACAGGCCGAGTTCAAGATGATGTTACCGAGACGAAGCGAGAGGCAAACGTTGGAGATGCTTGGGCATCATTAGAGCATAATGTTCTCACAAACGAGTTAACCGAATCTGAATAGGTAAAAGCGGTTGGTTCATACCCTACCTCTGCTTGGCGTAGAGTGGTAAGACTATGAGTGAAATTCCCGCTGAGTTATATTACACAAAAGAACACGAATGGATTCGAATGGATGGAGACATCGCCACAATCGGAATTACTGATCACGCACAAGATGCTTTGACAGACATCGTATACATTGAACTTCCAGAAGAAGGGGATGTTCTCGACGACATGGGTGAATTCGCTATTGTTGAATCCGTAAAATCTGCTTCTCCAATCTTCGCACCCCTTGCAGGAGAACTTACTGCGGTAAACATCGAACTGGAGGATGCTCCAGAACTCATGAACACCAGCCCGTATGGAGATGGCTGGATTGTTCAGATGCGCTTGTCAAACCCAGATGATGTATCTGGACTCATGTCTGCAGATGATTACCGCAGTATGATTGGCGAGTGAATACATTGCCAGAACCCACTCGACTTACATTGTATGTCGATGGGTCATGTGACGGAAACCAAAATGTCGATGCTGAAACGCCGGCAGGTTGGGGTTTCGTCGTGATCTTAGGAGATTCAGGGTTGGGCCGTGGTAGCGGTGATGTTGTAACAGAATTGCATGGGCCTGTGGTCACATCAGCAGATGAACCTGAATTCATTGGTGCTGAAGTCGGATCGAATAATACTGCTGAACTTTCAGGTTTTTTTGCGGCTCTTCGTTGGCTTCTCACAGAAGAAAATGATGATCCTGTTCGTATTCGGGCAGATAGTCAGTACGCAGGTAACATCGCAGCTGGTACTTGGAAGGCTAAGGCAAATCGTGAACTTGCAGCACGCGTCCAGAGGTTATGGGATGAAGTTGCTTCAATGAGAGACTTATCTTGGGACCATGTTCGTGCTCATCGTGGACATCGTTGGAATGAGCGTGCTGATCACTTAGCAAAACGAGCGATGCGACGTGAACGACCGGAGCCACTCACGTTCTGGAAACCTGGTCAAGATTGATTCACTCGTTGCCTAAGCCATGCAGTCAGCTCTTCCCCATACTCAGGACGGCGCAATGCGTGGTCGATTTGAGAAGTTAACCACACCAATGGCATTCCAGAATCGTACCAAGAAACTGTTGAATCTAGAACATGTGCTCGTAGATTCCCTTCTTTCATCCAATGTTCTAGAATTGCTATCGATTGAAGTTCGCCGTGTTCCTCAACAGAATACTGATTGAGTAGGGTCGGGAAATCATCGGTAAAGATGTAGCGACCGCAGAATGCAAGAGTTGAGGGGGCATCTTCTTTCTTTGGTTTTTCAACAATAGATTGTACTTGATCACCATCAAGAGAAACAATTCCATATTGGTTTACAGCATCGTATCCCACATCATAAACAGAACCACATGCGCCTCCTGTCTCTTGATGTAAGGAGACCAACTCTTTGGAAACAGTAGATGGTTCAAAGGATGAAAGAGCAGCATGATGAGATGTAAGAATATTATCTCCGAGTAGGACAAGGAACGGTCCGGAGATGGAGGGTGAAGCCATAGAGATCGCATGAGCGAGCCCCAGTTGTTCATGTTGATAATGAACAAAATATTCTGCGTCACCTATTGGGTTTAGCAGAGATTCATCGTGTTGAAATGATGAAAAATTATTGTTAATATTTTCAAGAAGAGAAGAGAAATCTTTTGCTGGAGAGGTAATGATATGGATGCGATTACAGCCTGCTGCACGTGCCTCAAGAATAAGGTGGTGCATTACTGGAACATCGACAAGGGGGAGCATTTCTTTGGCAACATAGCCGCTGACTGGCAACATTCGCGTACCCATTCCTGCAGCCACAATGACAGCATCCAGAACTCTGCCCATGTACAGGCTTGAAAGCGACAGGCTATCAAGCGTGTTCTTCGTCGTCGGGTCATGGCAGTGGAACGAAGGCATCTGCTTTTAGCGGCAGGATGTGTGCTCCTTTCATTTTCATTCTTCGATTTTTTACCCGCAGGTCCATGGCTTGATGCTTCATTTTCAAGAGGTGTGAGCGGCCTTACTGGCCTCATTCTCATCTATCTTTACTGGTATGAGCAAACCTTTGGACAATCTGGAGTTGTTCCTGCTATTGCAAAATGGAAAAATCCGGAAACTACTTGGAAGCACGTCCTTTTGATAGGAATTGGTTTTCTGTTTTCTTCTTGGTTGTTTGGAAACACATCAGCAGGTGATTCTTTACCAGTTCCAGCACCGCTCATTCTAGCATTAATCGGCTTACTTACGTGCTTTACAGGATTGTATGCTTACCTTGTCACACAAGGACCGTTGAAAGAAGAGGAATGATCACTCTTCCTCACGAAAGAGTTTCCTTTCAGGCCTTCTTTGGACTTGTAGGAATACGATGTAAGCAGCCATAAGTGAAATCATAATGATCAGAATTGGTGATACCGATTGTTCTTCTGTAGAAGACTTCTTGTCATCCGTTACGGTTTGATTCTCTTCTTCAACAGGTTTAATCGATTCCACGTAGTTCCAATCAATACCGACTCGAACGATATCAATTTCACCATTCACATTTGTGGATTCAATGTGAATTAATTTAACTGGATAATCAACAGCTATCGTGAAAATACCGTCCCCTGATGTTGCTCCATACCAGAAAGGATTGTCGTTGAGCGCATTCGTCCAGCGGAATGTAGAATTATTTTGTTCAGAAGAGAATGAAAATTCATGCGTCGAATTTGTTTGGGATGTAAGCGTGATCCAGTCTCCATTCTTTATACTTCGATTGGATTCAAGTAAGGTAATTCCGAATTCAGGTAATTGTATCTTATCATCCTCAGACGATTCTTCCTGATCTGTTTCACCGTTTAATTCGAATTCTGGAAGAAGATAGAACGCATTGGTATTTGCTTCAATTCTATCATCAATATGGATACTGCTTGAAGAGCCCCAGGTCCCTTCTAATGTTATGGCATACCATGATCGTTCGACTTCGTCAACGGAATAATAGAATTCTCCTTCCGCTGGGTTGAGTCTCATGACCTCAGTCCATGCTACTGAAATGTCAGGAGTTGTAACTTCTGATTTCCATAATACGGCATCGCCTTGGCTGAAACGTGAATCAATATCCCACGAAAATAACAGTGTCGTAGAATTTTGGATTTCAACGTCTAGTGATGTGATCGAAATTGGAAGCATTCGCTCTAATACTGGACCTACCTTTCCTAATACGTCGAAATTGTCAGTTTGTACATTGCCTGAACTATCTACCAGACCAAGAGCGTAATACGATGTTGTCATCCAATCAGGTGTTAATTGGTGTATGAATTCAACTGAATCAGCAGGTAATTCTGCTAGGACAGTTACGTTTTCCTGCACTACCGATACAATTGGATTTGTAGAATGATAGAGGAGGATTGATGAAATATCTTTCTCGACCACCTTTGTCCATTGTAAGGACGTTGTAGAGTCTTCTCTATCGTATTCGGCGAGAAGATGTCCTGAATATCTCGGAACGCTAGTATCTTCAGTGATCGGTTCAGCAAGTGTATTATCGGTGTAGAATCGCACATCCTCTGAGGCAGGGTAGCATGCTTCATCATCACAGTATGGAGGATAGAGACATGTTAGAGTGTAGTACACCTCTCTTTCAATCGATTGATAATACGATTCATAGGTCCAATCCAATGTATATTCAGAAACGTTTTGAGAAATTTCCTCGGTTGTGATTACCTTTTCTATATCATCCCATGTTGATCTTGTTGCTGGTTCGTTATGTTGATAGAGGATATAATTGTAATTTGAACCTGTACAGGCTGGACGCCACGAGAAGTGTGTTGATTTATTGGATGCATCGTATGTTGCTGTAAAATTTTGAGGAGATTGAATAGGCGCTGTGTCTTCTACATGTCCGGGTGGAGTTTGTGATATTCCTAAGTTAACAGGATCTGTGACAGTACCGTCACGAAGAATGGTCACAACGGCATAGTAGATGAACCGAACATTAACCTTACCGGGAGGAGGGTAATGTTCCAATACATGCTCTTTTCCAGAGCATTCTTCATTCAAATCAGTTGAATAGCAAGCAGGGATATCAGACGCAATCATCGTCAAATCACGTTGAAATCCTGGTTGGAACATCGTATTTGACCGATGGACTTCATATGTTGCCATTTTCAAGTCATCGAGTAATTGCCCATCCGTTGTTTCAATGTTTCTCCAGGAGATGTATGTAACCTCCATATCCGGTAGGTATTGGGCCTCCAGATTCCTCGCTTCTAACGTAGAGTCCGTCTGCTCAGAAGCGTTTCCAACCGGCAGCATCACAACCAACAGGAAGAAAACAAACCAAACTTTCAGGTTCATGTATCCGTGTACATTCGCAGACATAAGAGGATGTCGCACTATTGTGAATACACTAATCGAGATATCCTAGTGTATCGTCGAGCATATCCAAAGCATCATCGAGATCTGGCAATTCTGTTGGTTCTTCACCGGAGCTAACGTGTGTTTCCGGTAGAATTTCGATTGGCTCAGGGACTTCGCTTTCACCTGCAAGCCACTTTTTCCAAAGAGTACTGCGCTCAATCCGACGAGCATCCATGGTATCCCAAAGTGCTTGAAGACGATCTTCTCGCAGTAACGGAATATGTTTTGAAAGGCGCACTGGATCAATCTCATCCATTCGCATCAGTAATTCTCTAAGACGGATTTGGACGACTTCATCGCCATCATTCCAAAGAGATGGGACGAGTTTGCGTTCATCTTCAGGGAATTGCTGTACATAGTCTCGTAAACTGATGACAATGTTTCTTCGAACAATAGAGGATGTGTGCGCGTGAAGTTCTTGAAGCCGATCTGCCCACACGTTTTCATCGAGGAATTTCAAATCCCCCACGGTTGCTGATGCTGCTGCAAGCACACTTTCGTCCTCATCTTGAAGCATTGAATCTAGGAATGGAACTGCATCCCAACCAACGCGTCTAAACAAGCGAGTTAGAACATCTGCCATCGAACGTCGGAGGAGAAGTTCTTTTCGTTCGTGAAGAACTTTTGCGATTGTGAGCCCGCGCTCTTGATCGTTTTCGACCAGTTTTGCAAGGCACATAACAACCTTTGAAGCAACTTCTTCATGCTCGTCATTTGCCCTTCTTTCAAGGAGTTCAAACAAGCCTAGAGGTTCGATTAATGCTGGCCTTTCCAAAAGTAATCGAACCCATTCCATCAGGAGAAGTCGTCGTTCAAGCACGTCATTCTCAAGTTGATCGAGAAGCCACCGAGCAGCATTAACGCCAGCATCATGAGCAATAACCGAGGTTGTTCTTGGAACAACGGCATGAGGATTCCAGCCTAAATTCTGCGGTCCATCCTCGGGTTGAGTGTGCCAAGTCCCTGGTCGTTCAGCAAGTGCTACTGATTCAATGAGGTGATAGCCTTGGTGAATTGGCTGTCCGTAAGGAACAGTTGCCAATCCGTTGATGAGAGCAATTGCAAGCCACCATCGATCAGTATTCGGGGCAGATGTGTCAAAGGCTTGAGCAAGCCAATCAGTTGCGATACAGAACAACATTCGTTGAGAGACATCATTGGTTCGGCGAGCAAGCCACTTCTGATGTATTTCAAATGGGTCATCGCTTAGATTCATTCGATGTGGAACAATCAAATCTACGATCGTTACCAGATGACGATCAAACATTCCTACGTCAGCATGGAGCATTGACAATCCTTGAGAAATGAGGTCTTGATCTCGCTCAGGCATTCGAACAGGAAAATCTGGGTCTGTAATCGGCGGATTTGGAAGTGGCCAATTGACTGTTCCACGCTCCAATGCTTCAACCATTTGCGTAGCAACCACTTCAAACGTGGCTTCCGCAATGATATCCCGACTCTTACTCATCGAGAAACCTCTTCTGATCAGATATCAAGTTCGATGTTCAGGTTCTGAATCAATTCCTTGTATCGGTTTCGAATCGTAACCTCAGTAACACCCGCAACTTCAGCGACTTCACGTTGGGTTCTTCGCTTTCCACATAGAACGGAAGCGATGTAGATAATCGATGCGGCGATACCTGTTGGTCCTCGTCCGCTTGTCAATTCCTTCTCTTGTGCGGCCTTGATTAATTCGTACGCCTTTGCTTCAACTTCAGAGTCAAGACCAAGTCCAGAACAGAATCTTGAGATGTAGTCTTCGGGACCTGTTGGCATAATCTTCATCTTGAGTTCTCGTACCATGAAACGGTATGTTCGGCCAATTTCCTTACGGCCGGTTCGAGATGCTTGTCCAATTTCATCAAGTGTTCTTGGAACACCGCACTGCCTGCACGCAGCATAGAGTGATGCTGCAGCAACTCCTTCGATTGATCGTCCACGAATGAGTCTCTTGTCGACTGCTTTCTTGTAATTGACAGCTGCTGCTTCACGAACTGTCTTTGGAAGTTCGAGGCGGCTTGCCATACGGTCAAGTTCGGCTAAAGCCATTGCAAGATTACGTTCTGTTGCGTTACTGACACGGCTTCGCTTTTGCCACTTACGCATTCGGTAAAATTGAGAACGGTAACGGGAATTGATTGTCTTACCAGAGTAATCTTTGTTTTGCCAATCAATGTCTGTCGACAGACCTTTGTCATGGAGCATAACGGTCATCGGTGCACCAGTACGTGCTCTTTGGTCTCCTTGTTCTGGAGAGAAAACACGCCATTCTGCACCTTGATCGATAACGTTGTCTTCGAGTACAAGACCACAGTCATCACAGGTTACTTCCCCACGGGTTTCGTCTCGCGTTAGGCTTCGGCTGCCGCATTCTGGGCACTTTACAATATCTTCAACTTGCTGATCATCCATAGTATCCACCTCGTATGTAGATTTAGAAACAGTTATTTTAACGATTGGCATGGCTTTTTTAAACCTTTTCCTCCGACACTTTTTGATTTTGGAGGCGAATGCGACGAATTGGTTAAACACCAAAGCCTTCTGAGAAGGTTCGGGGATGGACATGGCAGGAATGGCAAGTGAAGTTTCTCTAACAGCCGGAAAGAGAGTCCTATTCCTCACGAAGGATTTGGATCTCATCAGGAAACAGTTGTATGAAGGACTTAATCTTCGTATGGAAGATTTGGATGTTGGAGATCTCCTTGACGATATCAACACAGATGTCATGACTCCTGCTTGGGTTTGTTTCGATCATGATCCTGCAATGATTGCAAAAAATGCATATGCAGGCCTCATGCAAAATGGCATCCGTGTTTTCAATGAGGATGCATTGATTGATGGTGGTTTCGAAGTCATCGTATCAGGACAGCGAAAAGG
>QQSG01000005.1 GCA_003602665.1 Candidatus Poseidoniales archaeon | reverse complement strand
AGTGGCAAAGTCCTTACTGCGGACCAGAACGGGTTGATTCAATTATGGGATAATGATGGTGAGGTTCTATATCAAGAGATTCAATTGCAATCAACAATCAATGCTTGTTCAATCGGATCTGGTGATGATTATTTTTCAATTGCCACACCCGATAATGGTATCAGAAAATGGACATTTTCCGGTTCAGAATTAAAATCCATAGACATTGACGATGTTTTACGATTTGAAATAAATGATGATTTGAATCTGATTTACGCTCACAAGATTTCACCGCAACAACATATTCTCGCATACGATATTTTCAATGAAAATACCATTGGACAAATTACCATGTTCCATGAAATGACGGATTATGCAATCGTAAAAAATGAATTTGGAGAACTTTCCAATCTGTTTACAAATTCAAATGTGGACCATATTGTATCGTATGCGACAGAAATTGAGAAACTAGGCCTCGGAGAATCTGGAACAGATACTGATGGAGACGGTGTGCCAAATACTTTAGATTCTGATGACGATGGAGACGGAATCGAAGATAACTGGGATCTTAACTGTGTTGATGTTGGAATATCTTGCGATATCTTGCCGGATGAAAACTATATTCGCGGCATTGATCTTGTCTTGAATTCAACTCACCTTACTGTAAAACAATCATTCACACTCAACAAGCATCACTCTGCAAGTATCCGAGACCTCTCTCGTTACTCCCTCGATAAAGACATAAAACTCTCTCAGGATGAAACACAATTGTTCTCAGACTCAATTTGCCTTAACATGGATCAAGAAGCCATAGGGACATCTATTGCCTCGTTCATTACAATACAAAATACATCGATTGTACTGGAGGGATTTGATTGTATAGTAACTGAAGGCATGGTTCTCATGCCTGCAAACGATAGGATTTCGCACATCCGATATTCAATCCAATTGACTTATCGATTTGATACGCCTCAAGAACTCAATAATTTGAATATTCAAATCGATAATCATCGATTACCGGCAAATGGTAGTATCTCAGAACTGAGTGAACAACATCCTATATTTGTAACAGTCAGTGGTGAAGGAATCAATTCAGATCAATATGTTCCATGGCACGTTCAAGAGGAAGATGTTCAATTTTCCCTCACTCTCGTGGAAGTTAATGAAAAAAATTCCGATCCTACCACATTGCTTTCTTCCCCATTGGTTCTTACAGCTCTCCTGCTTGGAGTTGTGGCTTTTGTTCTTGTTGGAATCTTTGTGTATCGAAAGCAATCGAGTCAGAATTCGTATGATATTACGCTTGATGAAGACGAATACGATGAGGTAGAAGAATATATTGAAGATTCATTCTTCCATGAACTTGAACAGTTTGAAGAACCACAACAATTGGAACAGCCTGTGAGGAAGAAAGTAGCATCAAAACGCATACCTATGAGTGAGCGAACTGTCAATGATGCTGAAAAAATTCTACAAGAGTCCTCCGAAGAAGTTATTCGTAAACGCAAAGCAAAACACGCAACAAAAGAACCTGTTCGTACAAAGCGTCGGAAACTAAGTGATTCTCAGCCATCATCATCTGAACCACGGAAGCGCAGGGTTGTAAAGAGATCAGATCGCGAAGAAGATTTTAGTTGATTGTATATGCGAGATTTACCAAAGGAATGTCAACCCTTCTTCCATTCCGCAACATCGAGTGAGATATTCCTGTAATCCATCGACATGCTCGTCATCAAGACGGTTGAATACTTCTCCAAAGTATCGATTCAATCGATTCATCGACATATCTGAGTGCAAATGAGCATGAAGGAGAACTCTCTCTCTCGTCAACGGATCATTTTCAAATGAGTGCAATCGTTCAAGCAAAGCTTGATGGGCCGAACGAACCGCTTCAATCGGTGTATCTTTTCGTGCTGCAAAGACACCGAATACCATTGGTTGACCAGTTCGTTCAAGCCAAGCTTGGCCAAGGTCGAGGCGTACAAGTTCGGGATCCGATTTGGCTCGATCAAGAGCCCTGTCCCCGATCAGTAGTGCTCCATCACATCGTTCGAGCATCGAATCTAAATCTGGACCCATCTCGACAGGACGTGGGTCAAGGCCACGCTGTTTGAGGAGAAATTTGAGAAGTGCAACAGAAGAGGATGAATCGGTTGGTAGTGCAATGTCCCTCATCTCTTCAAGTGGCCGATTACCAAAAACCAAGACACTCCCTACCTCGCCTTTGGAACATATTCCTATCTCTGGAACAAGAGCTAATTCATCATGGTGCTTAGCAAAATCTGCTGCGGGGATCGGTGCTAGGACACAGTCACGTCGCAAGAGATGGCCGGTTAACCAAGATGGTGGTGCCGGTAAAACATGAAAGGAGGCATCCAATCCAACGAAAAGCGGGTCGCAGTTCATGAATGCGACCCTTCCTATTGTATTCATCCATCTCGGTGCGTTTTGAATCAATAAATCACCTCATGCCATTGGAAGCCTCTTGGCTGGTTTAGGAGGCTTGTATTCTTCAAACGAGGTATATGTCGTATTTCGTTTGACGGGAATGCATCCAGCATTTTCAACAAGTTTCGACAATTGAAGAAGGTCGTATGTTAATGGGGTGGTAGAACCAGCAAGGTGCATGATAGATTCTTGTTGTACGGTTCCATCGATATCATCTGCCCCAAATTGTAGGGCTAGTTCTGCTAGTTCATCACCTATGTTCATTCGATATGCTTTGATGTGCGGTATACTGTCCAGGAGGATACGAGAAACTGCGATAACTCTCAGTATTTCTTGACCAGTTGAAAGTTGAGCCATGGGCAATCGTGTTGAATCCGGCAGGAAGGGGTAGGGTACGAAACATTGGAATCCATTTGTTTCCGTTGCTAAATCGCGTAATTTGAGTATATGATCAACACGTTGTTCAACTGTTTCAATCGTGCCAAACAACATTGTGCAATTACTTGGTAATCCAATTGAATGTGCTGCTCGGTGAATGTCGAGATATTCCTGACTTGACTCTTTTCCATTACAGATTATTGCACGTACATCATCATCAAGTATCTCAGCACCCCCACCAGGGAGAGAGGTGAGGCCAGATTGATGGAGTATACTCAACGTATCAATAATCGAGAGGTTTGAGAGTTGGGAAAGGTGTTTGACTTCAACTGCCGTAAGAGCCTTAATCGAAATATGGGGGTGTTCTCGGCGAATCCGTTCAAACAATTGGGAATAGTGTTCAACGGTCCATTCAGGATGCAATCCGCCTACTGAATGAACTTCATTCACAAAGGCAGAAAATTTCGATAACTCATCCAGGTAATTATCAATGGTTAGAGCATAAGCATCTTCGGCTTTAGGACCTCTTCGAAAGGCGCAAAATCTGCAAGCAAGTACGCAAATATTGGTTTGATTTACGTGAACATTGGAATTAAAATAGGCTCGATTTCCAAACATTGCAAGTTTATGTAAATGAGCAAGTCGTCCGAGTTCGAAAAGATTGGGTGTGTTAAACAATTCGACGCCGTCTGTTTGGTCGAGAGCTATTCCATTGGTGATTTTTTCAACAATAGGTTGGAGGGTCTTTGACCATGATTCCTCCGATAGGAATTCATTGAGAATCATATGCCAATTTGGATTTCTGTCAGCCAGAAGTCTGGTTGAAACCCATTCACTCATAGTTCATCCTCGTATTCATTCTTCAAGAAGATGTGGATATGTCCACAACTCAACGGCGTATGCTAAAGAAACGTGATTTGATCATTAACTTACGGAATTCTTCAACCAAGAATACGGTTGAAGCAACCGCAATCAACACCAACCAGTCGATTCCTTCTAATGGAGTCGTACTGAGCAGATTGCCAAATTCAATACCAATCAATGGCAAGGAGAACGTGGCAAAGTGAACAAACAAGAAGAGGAGGAAACCTGATGCAAGAATTGCATAATTGATTGCACCGTTAGAGAAGAGACCTAAAGAAAAGAGACTCTCTTTTTCAGATCTGCA
>QQSG01000049.1:4922-11826 GCA_003602665.1 Candidatus Poseidoniales archaeon | reverse complement strand
TCTCCAATGGGCGGACAAGGCTTCCTTATCGGCCGGGGTAATTTGCAACTTTCTCCAGATGTTCTCCGAACGATTGGGTTTGAATCAATTCTTGGAGTTGCTACACCATCGAAACTCCTCGGTTTGTCCAGTGTTCGTATCGATACAGGTGACCCTTCACTCGATGAAGAATACCAACAGCGTCGTTTCATAAAATTGTTACAAGGCTATAGGACGACACGAGTCATTCGTATCCTCGAATCTTAAGGCAATTCTTGCCCACTTGAGGCGAGTAGTAAACCAAGGAATGGTGGACTTGGTCGTCCTGGTCTTGATTTGAATTCAGGATGATATTGGACACCAACAAAGAATGGATGGTTATCGAGTTCAAAGATTTCACAGCGTTGACCACTCTCGTCTTTACCGACAAATTTCAAACCTGCTTGTTCAATTTGTTCAACAAGGTCAGGATTAATCTCGTAACGATGTCGATGTCGTTCATCCACCTGCGCTAATCCTCCATAGAGTCGGCGTGTTACACAATCATCCACTTGGAAGATGGTCGGTCGAGATCCAAGGCGCATTGTTCCCCCAAGGTGGGTCTTGGAGATTTCAGGCATGAAGATAACAGCAGGGTTTGCTGCATCTGGTTCAAATTCAGTGGAAGTTGCATCGTTGATTCCCAATACATTTCGGCAGAACTCAATGGTTGCTACTTGTAATCCTAGACAGATTCCAAGATATGGAACATTATTTTCTCGAGCGTATTGTGCTGCGAGGACTTTTCCTTCGATTCCACGGTCACCAAAGCCACCTGGGACAAGGATGCCATGAGCGTTTTTGAGAAGNGACCATGCCTCAGAATCTTTGTTTCCTTCGAGGTCACTTGCTTCAATCCAATCAATACGGAGTTTTCTATCGACTGCAATTGCTGCATGTTGAAGTGATTTGATGACAGACAAATACGCATCAGAAAGGCCAGTGTACTTTCCAACCATTGCAATATGGACTTCTTGTTCCAGTTGATCAAGATGATGAGCCATCTTTTTCCAATCGGAAAGAATCTCAGTTTTATTGCAATCAATATCGAGAATGTTACAGAAGCCCTGCTCTTCAAGCATCAAGGGTACATGATAGATGTTGGGGACATCGTGTGTTGAGAAAACAGCTTTCGAATCCACATGGCAGAATGCTGCAAGTTTGTCTCTTGTCTCTTGAGTTAATGGCTTACTTGAACGGCAAACAAGAACATCAGGAGTGATTCCTAATCCCATCAATTCCTTGACAGTGTGTTGTGTAGGCTTTGTCTTCTGTTCCCCGACAGGACCCATGACTGGAACGAGTGAAACGTGAACGAAGATAACGTTCTCTCTACCAGCACGGAATTGGAATTGGCGCAATGCTTCCAAGTACGGGGCACTTTCAATATCGCCAACAGTACCACCCAGTTCAACAATGCATACGTCTGGAGAAACATCACTTCCATCTGCAGGACGCTTTGCAACATCTTCAATCCAATCTTGTACGGCATCGGTAACATGAGGTATCACTTGAACAGTCTTGCCAAGATAGTCACCTCGACGCTCTGCTTCAATGACTTTCGAGTAAATTTTTCCAGTTGTGAGATTATTATCACGGGCAAGGTTGAGGTCGAGGAATCGCTCATAGTTGCCGAGATCCAAATCGACCTCGCCGCCGTCGTCCAAAACAAAGACTTCGCCGTGTTCAAACGGGCTCATTGTTCCAGCATCGCTGTTCAGATATGGATCTATTTTGATAGAAGTAACTCGCAGTCCAGCGCTTTTCATGAGGACGCCAATGCTACTAGCAGTGACACCTTTGCCCAATCCACTGAGCACTCCTCCGCTGACAATTACGTACTTCAACTCTATCAACGGGCTTTTAGGCCGTCGCGCATACCATATCAATATTGGCTAAGGAGATGAACTATGTCGGGTGCTACAGGGGAAACAATTCTGGTCACTGGAGCATTAGGCCAGATCGGTACTGAACTTGTCGAGGCTTTGAGAGATAAACATGGTGCGTCTTCTGTAATTGCCTCTGATATCCGCAGTATTCAGGATGAGATGACGACCAGTCAAGGCCCCTATGTGACTCTAGATGTTTTGGATACTGATTCGATTATCCAATTATGTAATGATGAGGGTGTAGGAACTATTTATCACTTAGCAGCATTGCTTTCTGCTACTGGGGAAAAAAACCCTGAACTCTGCCGAAAGGTGAACGTTGGAGGGACAATTTCAGTCTTCGAGGCTGCAAAGGAGTGCTCACTTCGAGTGTTTTCCCCTTCTTCGATAGCAGTTTTTGGTCCAGACGCACCAAAACATGCTCCTCAGATTACAGATCTGAATCCGACAACCGTATATGGAGAGACAAAGGTAAGCGGAGAATCCCTTGCTCAGGAATACGGAGATAACTATGGAATTGATGTTCGTGGAATTCGTTATCCTGGACTTATTTCATATAAAGCGCCAGCAGGTGGAGGAACAACAGATTACGCTGTTGAGATTTTCGATGCTGCAATCAATCACGGTTACTACGAATGTTTTGTTCGTCCTGATACACGACTACCTATGTTGTACATGGACGATGCCATCAAAGCAACTCTGATGTTAATGGATGCGCAGAGCGACACACTTGGCCCATCAAAAGCAGGGTACAACATCGATTGCCATTCTTTCACCGCTAAAGAATTAGCAGATGCAATTTCCAAGGAAATAGACGGTTTCAAGTGCGATTTTGTTCCAGATATTCGCCAGAAATACGCGGATTCATGGCCTGATTCCATTGATGGTTCTGTCGCAAAGGAAGAATGGAATTGGTCACCAAACTACGGCCTTGATGCAATTGTGAAGGCAATGCTCGATGGCCTCTCAGAGGAAAGTTGATTTCTTTTTATTGTGAAATCCATTTGTAGGTTCGAGCACCTTCATCGTTTCCTTCTTCGCTAATGTTTACCAGAGCGAATTCACCACGTGGAGGTACAACACTGTTCTCTTGCAAGCCTTTGTGTAAATTTTCATAGGTGATTTCGTCAATTGCGACTCGTCCAGCAAGACGTTCGAAGAGTTGCCATCGGGCAACAACTTCTCGCCACTTTGGTGCAACCTTGCCTTCGAAGACCTTCGCTTTCGCACCTGAGCCATATCCACAGAGCCCGAACAACTCTCCTTCTAGGCTCGAGTTATCTTCGAGATCGGATTCAAATGTTGACATTAGGGCAAGGAAAATAGATCCAGTGTATTGATTTCCAATCAGACTTGAAGCGCGCTGACCCTTCTCAATTCGCTCTTTGTGGAATTGAAGGTATTCTGGAGTCTTCGAGATAGATCTTCGATAGCCATCCATTTCTTTTTCCCATGCAATGAGGGCTTCAGGATCATCAGAACTTGGTTTTGCAGGTTGTTCTCCAATCTGCTCAGCAACCTTTGGCCACATGTCTGTGTTGATTCGATCGTGTCGGAAGACATCAGGAAACATTCGTTTTGCTTGGAACGCATACGGCAAGTGCATAATAATCCTCGACCATTGTTGAGTGAAACGGGTATCGAGTTCAGGATCCCATCGCTTTTGTTTTATTGCTCGTTCACTAAAGTTGTAAAACGCTTGACGTACAGCCTGTTGGTAACATCGGTTGGAGAATTGACCATCAAAGACTGGTTCATCTCGATGGACATTAACGGATTCTTCACCGTGAGCAAAGATTCCCAGTCTACGAACTGTTGATTCAGGAAGGTGCTTGACCATTCTCTCAACAATTCCATTCTTGAGTGACTGTCCAGTCTCTTGGGCGAGTTGCATGACGTTTGTAATGACGCTTCGAAGACTAACGTTTCGTCGTGGCTTAAAGAAATCATGAACTGGAGTTGTTGAGACGCCCCAACAATCAGGTATTTCGAGGAGTCTTGGATTCTGACGGACAAGAAGTGCTCCACCGCCAGCACCCTGTGTGTATTCTCCACTTGATTCAAGATCATATTTTGCATTATCAGAGAAGATGACAACTCCAACACGCTCGTCTTCAGGCGTAGAGCGTGCAGCCCAATCGAGTGTTGTGTGAAGGGCATCAACAGCCCCTATACATGCAAATGTCATATCGACAACATCGCAGTTTCGGAAGCAATCTTCTCCAAAACGGTCTTGATAACGTTGAGTAAGCATATCGAGGATATAGGTTGCAGTTGGTTTTGCACCGTCTAATGCAGATTCTGTACCGAGGTACATTCTTCCAATCGTTCGTGGATCAAGACCATTTCTATCGATTAAACGCATGACTGCCATGGCACCCATTGTCGCTGTATCTTCGTGGACATCTGGAATAGCCATTGCTTCTAATCCGAGTCCTTTGTTCAATTTCCCATAGTCAGCACCTCTCATTTCTGCGAAGTCTCGCATGTCCATGTAGAGGCGAGGAAAATGAATCGCCACATCGTCAATCCCAACTTTGACCATGGTTAACCCCCGAATTTACTATATTTATAGGGTGGTTATGATTTGTAGAACTCCAAATCGAGTTTATCTTCGGTCTGGAGCTGTTCCGTCAAGTGATGCTTGCACGTCTGTAGGGACGCTGATTTCTTGTCGTGCCCAGAGGACATCATCAATACGTAATACGGCTACTGAGGATTCACATGCTCCAGAAATAGCTTGTTCGAGAACACGAGAAGGTTCAACAACTTTAGATTCAAACATATTTTCTGGAGTTCTCGTAAGTACGTTCAATCCGATTGAATCATCATTTTGTGTTGATTGAAGCGAAACGATTTGCAAAAGGGTATCGATTGGATCCATGCCAGCGTTCTCTGCAAGCACTCGAGGAACTGCTTCCAAACCATCAGCAAAGGCTTCGATAGCGAGTTGTTCTCTGCCAGGTACGGTTTCTGCAAACCTGCGAAGCCGGCGAGCTAATGCGATGTATGTTGCACCACCGCCAGGAACAAGTTTGGGAGATTCCATCAATCTGCAAGCAACACCCAAGGCATCTGCAAAGCATCGCTCGACTTCTCCGACGACGGTTTCAGTACTTCCAGTTGCAACAAATGTTGCCCCACCCTCGTCCGCTTCCAATATCCATTGTTCTGAATCTCCCCATCGTTCACAGTAGCTCTTGATGAAGACTCCAACATCGTTTTCTCTGGCTTGATGAATGGTTGGCACAAGCAGTGCTCCACAGCCTCTTGCAAGCAATTCTAAGTCGCTCTTAGCAACTCGTCGGAATGCTTGGATACCTGCCTTGACAAGGTGAGAATGCATAGCATCATCGATACCTTCTCGACAGGCTAGGACGTTAATTCCCAGTTCTGACAATTTCTCAACCTGTTTGAGGAGTCGTTCATGTTCAGCATCTCTAAACGATTGAAGGACTTCAGTTGAGGTGACATTGAGTTTCACATCAGTACTCATTGAGCGTAGTTCCAAGCCACCATCTACCAAGAGAATAGATCCAGGGCCGAGTGATGAGGGCATGTCTCGATGTGCACGCTTCTTTGAAAGTGCGAGTCCAGTGATGAGGTTTGATTCATCGATGATTGGCCCACTTCGAGTGACGACCTTGACTCGAGTTGGATCGGCAACAATCTTTCCTTTCGATCCCATGGCGATGGTTTCTGCTGCAGTTACAGCACAGTTCGCTATGACCGATTGCATTTGCGTATGCAATTTCCCAGCCAAAGATGTCTTTGTCGCTTCAAGAATTTGTTCCTTTGAGGCTTCAACGCTGAGTTCTGATATGGCATCTCGACAAAATTCCTCAGCGATTCGATATCCTCGAGCAATCGTAGCAGGATGTACGCCTTGTACGACCAAATGCCAAGCATTTTGCAACCATTCAGCAGCGAGAAGAACTGTTGTTGTGGTCCCATCTCGAACGGTTTGGTCTTGCGTTGCACTGGCTGAAATTAGCATGTGTGCAATTGGGTGCTCAACTTTCGCAGATTCAAGAACGGTGATTCCGTCATTGGTTACCATACTTCGGCCTTCATCATCGACCAAGAGTTTGTCAAGACCCTTCGGGCCAAGGGTTGAGCGAACTGCTCCAGCCAATGCGATTGCGGCCTGGATGTTCTTACGAAGGGCATCTCGTCCCGTGGTTCGGTCCGTCTCCTCAAGGATAGGGACTTCGCTCATAGCAGGTCCACCTTAGACGTGCACATAAGTCCGATGCTCAGTCTTCTTCATCAACAACTTCGAAGTCAGCATCAACAACATCGTCGCTTTCGACGTTGATGTTCCCATCTCCTTCACTGTTTTCAGATTCAGCCATTTCAGCAGCAGCAGCCTCATAGAGTTTGGATGAGATTGCGTGCATTGATTCCTCAACTTCCTTGACCTTTGCTTGAATTGTAGCTTCATCCATTGCATCATAATCGATTGGCTTTCCTTCTCCATCTTGGACAAGAGCCTCAAGTTCAGTGAGTTTTTCACGAACAGGTTCAAGATCAGCAGCATCGAGTTTGTCCTCATTTTCATCGAGAGTACGACGAGTTTGGTAGACGATTTGGTCCGCCATGTTCCGCAATTCGACCTTTGCCTTTCTTCGCTTGTCTTCCTCTGCAAAGTTTTCTGCTTCAGCAATCTTGCTCTGAATATCTTCTTCGCTCAAGGATGTTTGAGATTCAATCTTGATGGAATGTTCCTTTCCAGTACCCATGTCTTTTGCGCTTACGTTAACGATACCGTTTGCATCAATGTCGAAGGTAACCTCAACTTGAGGGACTCCACGGGGTGCAGGTGGTATATCTGAAAGATGGAATTGACCAAGGGTTGTGTTATCCTTAGCAAATTCTCGTTCACCCTGAAGGACGTGAATTTCTACAGCAGGCTGATTATCGCTTGCAGTTGAGAAGATTTCACTTCTTCGAGCAGGGATTGTTGTGTTTCGCTCGATCATTGTTGTTGTAACGCC
>QQSG01000049.1:0-4846 GCA_003602665.1 Candidatus Poseidoniales archaeon | reverse complement strand
ATGATTCCTGCTTGAAGTGCAGCACCCATAGCAACTGCTTCATCAGGATTGATTCCCTTGTAAGGTGCTTTTCCAGTTTCGTTTTCGATAGCAGTTTGTACAGCAGGGACACGGGTTGAACCGCCGACAAGGATGACCTTGTCCACATCGCCCTTCTTCATACCAGCATCTTTCATTGCTTGACGGGTTGGAGCCATTGTGTCTTCGATATGCTTTGCAATCAAATCCTCGAATCGTGCACGTGAGAGCGTAATATCAAGGTGTTCTGGATTTCCGTCCTTCATTGTGATGAATGGAAGGTTGATTTGAGACGATTGTGTTCCAGAGAGTTCAATCTTCGCTTTCTCAGCAGCCTCCTTTAGGCGGCTCATTGCTTGATTGTCCTTGGAGAGATCGATTCCGGTTTCTCGCTTGAATTCGCTAACGAGCCATTCAATGACACGGTCGTCGAAATCATCGCCGCCGAGTTTATTGTTTCCAGCAGTAGCCTTTACTTCGATTTGAGGTTGGCCATCAACATTGTAAATTTCAAGAACCGATACGTCGAAAGTACCTCCGCCCAAGTCGTAGACAAGGATGGTTTGGTCATCTCCTTTGTCAGCACCATAAGCAAGTGCTGCAGCGGTAGGCTCGTTGATGATTCGAAGAACATCCATTCCTGCAATACGTCCGGCATCTTTTGTTGCCTTTCGTTGTGCGTCTGTGAAGTAAGCTGGGCATGTGATGACCGCTTGCTTGACTTCAACACCAAGATATGCCTCAGCATCTGCCTTCAACTTTTGAAGTATAAATGCCGAGATTTCTTGAGGTGTGTACTCTGTATCATCGACGTTAGTACTCCAGTCAGTCCCCATATGTCTCTTGACAGAGATCATGGTTCGGTCTGGGTTCGTTACCGCTTGTCGCTTTGCGGTAATTCCGATAAGTCGTTCTCCGTCTTTACTGAATGCAACGACTGAAGGAGTCGTTCTTGCGCCCTCAGCGTTCGCAATTACGATTGGTTCACCGTTTTCGATGGTTGCTACACAGCTGTTTGTTGTTCCTAAATCTATTCCAATTACTTTGCTCATATCTTCAACTCCTTTCACAGAATGGGTATTCCTCCATCATCGTCATCATCATCATCGTCTTTTGCAACATCGATGGTGATGTCAGATTGTTGGGGAATAGAATCGTCGCCATCTTCGCCTGGCGGAAGGGCAGCGAGTGCTTCCTCTGGAGGAATCAATCGTAATGTGATGTCGAGAATACCATTGTTCAATGTGAAGTCAACCACATCTTCGCATGCATGTGGAAGTTCGATTCGAGCGAGTGGTGCAAGTTGTGTTGTTCTGTGAACTTCGACAAGTGTGCCTCCATCGATAAGGTTCAATTCGACTTGATCTTGTTCAATTTCGCCCTTCTTGGCAAAATCTACGGTTACGCTCATGTTCCAACCTTCAAGGTAGATGTCGTCAGCCGGCAGTGTGAGATTGCTTTCTTCATCACTATCCGGTGTTTTAATTTCCACTGGCTCTGTATCCACGCGGACATCAACGCCCATGTTCTTGAACAGTTCACCAAAATCCATACCAGGCTGGAACATGTCCTTGAGATTGCTCAAGTCGAAATTAAAGTTCACATCGCCCTTAGCGATGCGTTCTTCATCAATTCCCATCGCTTCAAATTGAGATCTGA
Source organism: Candidatus Poseidoniales archaeon (assembly GCA_003602665.1). Taxonomy (GTDB): domain Archaea; phylum Thermoplasmatota; class Poseidoniia; order Poseidoniales; family Poseidoniaceae; genus MGIIa-L2. The sequence goes on along the minus strand of QQSG01000049.1, from coordinate 3,169 downwards.
ATTGTTTTAGAAGACCTCTGAGTTGTTCGCGACTCATGTTCATGCCCATGTTCGACAAGAGTTTCTCAAGTTGGTCAAGCATTTTCTCTTCCCAATCATCTGCAGTCATCGTTTCACCACTACTTAACCCGAGGTTACATAGTTCCGATAGTGAGGGCATATATGAACCTAACGAAATGGAACATTGCGTCGGGTTTCACAATTAATAGTAGAATAAACAGATGAAACAGGCCTTTATATCCGTATATGACAGATTTTGTTTTAGTGAATACCTATGAACCTAAGTTCAAACGATAGACTGGTCCGTGTTCTTGGAGGCTTTGTAATGGTGGGCGTAGAATACGCCTCCAGCTTCAATTGGGACGTTTTACTACTCGGGCTAGGATGCTGGAGTCTGCTTACTTCAGCAGTTGGCTTTTGCCCATTCTACAAATTATTCGGGCATTCAACATGCCCTATCTGATTATTGCCAGCGATCCCATTCACCAGTACTCGAGTTTCTGATGAACCATGTTCCGCTTTGAGCAGGCATTTCGAGGTATTCATGTCCATCTTCAGCATTGATGACACCTTTTTGGTCGGGAGATGGATGGTCGCTCGGAGTTGATTCCTCAGGCACATCGAGTTCACGCATTGCGATTTCCTCTTTGAGAAGTTTCGTGCGTTCCTGAGTGTCAATTGTTCCAATCAATCCAAAGTAAGCATCATTGTAGGCGATTCGCTTCATTTGTTCCGGGCTCGTTGTAAGCAAATCATCGATGAGCGTGATCAACTTTTCACGAGTATCCTTACGAATTTCGTTGTTCGTGTATCGAGCGGTCAAATCTGAATTCAGTTGCTGTAGTTCCTCAACAAGCGTCTCCATATCAGTATGGTATGCCTGAACAAGGGATTGAAGGTATGTCAACTCGTTCATTTCTTCTCTCGAGAGCTTCTTGGATGTACGAATAACCTGCATCCATCTGAAGGCATCAGGTAAAACCGCCATAACTGCATTTGTTTGAAGCATTGCGAAGAGGGCAAGAAGAATGGCGCCAATACCAACAGTTTGGGTCAACGTATCTCCATCACCATCAAGAAGTGAACCAAAGAATGATTCATCCTCAGTACTTTCTTCAGTTGTAACTTCAATAACACATCCCTGTGAATCAACGAGAGCCCCAGGTGTTGTATTTGGACAGAGATCATTAGCATCAGTAATGCCATCATTATCAGAATCGAATTGTTCGACTGGAGTGGTGTCCTCGACTTCGTCATAGAGGTCTGCTATACCATCCATATCGCTATCAGGGCAACCTGTGAATCCATCTGCAGTCGAGTTTCCGAATTCAGTCGGGCAGTGGTCGGCCATGAGTGCATTTTCTACGAATTGGCCTGGCCATACGAAGAGGCGTGTGGAATTCCAAGCGTCAGTACCCCAGTTATCGCCATAACCATCCGCGTCGAAATCGTTCCATTGTGTTGGATTATTTGGGAACAAATCTGGATCATTGCCAAGAGGGTTATCTCCAAATCCATCATTGTCAGAATCGTTCCATTGGCTCGAATCCTCAGGGAATCTATCTTGACTATCAAAGTAGCCATCTCCATCTCCATCGGTCGTATTGGAAAGGAACGGGAACGGATCGCTGTTGTCTCCTACGCCATCTCCATCCGAATCGATCCATTCAGACATATCATTCGGGAACAAATCAGCATTATCGCCAACACCATCGCCATCTGTATCCACTGTTTCGTTTGCATCGTTCGGGAACATATCGGAATTATCACCAACACCGTCACCATCAGAGTCGAAGATCTCNAGAGAATTGAATGGGAATTCATCAGCATTGTCTCCTACACCATCTCCGTCAGAATCGAGTGTTTCATCTGGATTGTAGGGGTACGCATCGCTGTTATCACCAACGCCGTCTCCATCGCTGTCAACGGTTTCATTTGCATCATCAGGGAATGCATCTAGGCTGTTTGGCCAGCCATCTCCATCGTTATCAGGACAACCGTATCCATTGACTGTTGAATTCCCTGCAACTGATGGACAATCGTCGGGTTCAGTCCCTGTTTGGTTGTCTCCATATCCGTCGTTATCGGTATCGGCGCATTGTGTTGCATCAGATGGGAACTGATCTCCGTTAAAGCCACTAGCAGCATCTCCGCAACCGTCGCCGTCAGTATCTGTCGATTGTGTTGGTTCATCAGGGAATACATCAGCAACATCGCTTACACCATCAGCATCACGATCAGGACATCCATCGAGGTCGACCGAGGATAATCCATACTCATTGGGACAATCATCATCATTGTTCAATACGCCATCGCTATCAACATCGTCATCGTTGTAAAATCTGAATGTTGAAGAAAGATCATATCCGATTCCGTCTGCGCCCCATAGCGTCATTATCACCGATTCAGCGGCATCAAGAGCAGCTGGTGCTGTAACTCGAATCGTTGAGTTATCCACAACAGTTCCAGTTACGTTGCCATATTGGCCAAACTGAACGGTGACTTCATGTGACATGTACATCCCTGTTGAACGATTTGCATACTTCAAGAGCTTGTTTGAACTGTCAAAATAAGCGACGTGGACCATGTTGTTGTCATCAACAACGATATCATTCCCATAGCCGACATCACCGACGCTATCGATGGTCATGGATTGTCGAGTNCCCCCTGGTGCCGTCATACTGTAACCAAGGTCTGAGCCACCTTTGTATTCCGAAATATGAACGATGTCAAATTGGTCAATGTACATGCTAAACGTGTTTCTTGAGCTGCCTTGATTTGAAAGTGACCAAGCCGAACCGGAAGCACCTTCTGCATAGTACACGGTATTTCCTGCCGCATTGGTACTGTAAACAATATGAAGATCATCGTTCGAGTCAACAGCCATAGCGCTGTGATAGCCCACACCATTGCCATTATCGACGAGGTACCGTTGCCATGAACCACTGATGTTTGATGCAATCTTCATGTCCATGTTGCCATGGTGCCTGTATGCAACATGAACATAGCCGTTTGAGTCGATTGTAATTGAAGAGTCACAACCAACGTATGTGGTTGTGGAATCCAAAGTGACCGTTGTCCATGAAGACCCGTCATAATAGGATAAAAGCGCCGCATTGCAGATGTATCCATCTCTTGAGTAGGAAATATGTGGTCGGTCATTGGCATC
>QQSG01000048.1 GCA_003602665.1 Candidatus Poseidoniales archaeon | reverse complement strand
GATTAGTAGTGTTTTATTCCAGTGGAAGTAAGGGGGTCTATCCCAAGTATCCCATTTTATGTAAAATATTGACAAAGATATTTTCTTTTAGAAATTATTTTCATGAAAAACATGTTTGAAATAACGAAGAACAAATATGATGATGTCCAGTGGAACCATCATGGGAACACTTGAGTTCGTCGTAGACGATGATCGGTGTTACGGTTGTGGAGCTTGTATTGGCCTTTGTCCAACCAACGCTCTCTCTATGAAAGGACTACTTGCCATTGTGGAACAGAAATTATGTACATACTGTGATCACTGTATTCCATCTTGCCCTGTTGATGCATTAGAAATTCTAGGTCGGTGATTCGATTCGAGTTCTTATTGTTGGTGCAGGTCTAATTGCATACGGATGTGCTTATTCAGCCTTGAACAATGGATACAAGGTCTTCATTGCAGATCATACCATAGAATTTGGTTTACCGAATGTTTGGCCTAGTCTTCTTCATAATCGAGACAACATCCCATTGAATTTTGAAACGGAACAAGGTTTCGAAGGCAGAGATACAGGTTATCGTCATGAATGGATCATGAAATCGATGAACATCCAACTTGCAAAACAGGGTGTAGTTCTCCTCAACAAAGCAAGAATCACATCTTCAATAAAGTCTCAACAAGGTATTCTTGTAAACATAAAGGGAGCGAGCCAAATGGAAGGTGAGCACACATTCGATATTGTAGTGGATACAACACAAGATACCTGGATTCCCTGGGCCATCCAACATAATCTTACAGACGTAAGTATTCGATATGAAGTAGAACGAGAATTTGCAACGGGCTTTCTTCATATCGACACCGAAATAGAGAGTTTTTCAGATTCTGAACTACAGCTTGAACGCTATGACGGTTTAGTCGAATCTTGGTATGGTTGTCAAAAAGAATCATTGAATACGAAGATTTTGGAAATAATACCAACAAAACTTCCACTTCAACGCAAGATGTGGTCTTGTGATCAACGGTTTTCGGGTGGAATGAATTTGTGGAAAGAGCTAATGGAGATGAATTTATGACAACAGAACGCCTGTATTTATCCTCCATCGATGCGGCTTATGAAAAAGAATTCACAGCGACAGTAACTCAAATTCAAGAAAATAAAATTTCATTAGATCGAACACTATTCTATCCACTCGGAGGTGGACAGAATTGGGATTTAGGTGTCCTTAATGGCCCAAACGGGCAATTGAATGTTACAGAAGTACGTGGCCGAGATATTATCGAACACACTGTTGATGATGTTCCTGATTTGGAAGTTGGAGACGAAGTAACTGGTTCGATCGACTTCGAACGCCGTTATGCTCACATGAAAATGCATACAGCTCAACATCTTGTAAGTGGTATTGCATACGAATTGTTTGATGGAGTTCGTACCGTTGGTAATCAAATACATACGGACCGTTCAAGAATCGATTTCCATCCAATTCAATTTACCGAGGAAATGTTATTCCAACTACAATCCGAAGTAAATCAGAAAATAAAACAGGCATTAGACGTTACAGACTCCCAAATGACAAGGGATGAGATTAACGCAATAATGCCCCAAGAACGTACGAATATGGACCTTTTACCAGCGTTCATTAACGATCTTAGGGTCGTAACCATAGGTGATCAACAAGACATGTGTCCATGTGCTGGAACACATGTCAGAAACATTTCTGAAATCGGAGAAATTGAATTTACTGGAAAGAAATCTAAAGGGAAGGGTAAACAAAGAGTTTCTTACATTCTTAAATAAAAATTTAAACATAAAATCATTACATTTGTTACTTTACAATTAAACGATAAACACTAATCATCATTTAACAGATTATCAACATCTGAGAGAGTAGATTTCCAATCCTCTTTTTTCTGCCTTTGCTGATGAATCTCTTCTGCTTCAATGATATCCAATAACTCCTGATCTACACCCTTTCCTTTGGCTTGTATATCTGCTCTAGCAACCATCTTCTTATCTTCTCCAACCCTATCAGAACGATCGACTGAAGGGATGTTTTGACTCGGAATAGTTCTCCCAGTATGGTACTCTGAATTATCGAGATCTTCATCCCTCCAGGCTTCTTCACCAATATGGCGGGCGGCATCTGGTTTCGGCGGAGAATTCTTCCATTGATTTTTATTTGCTACTTCTTGAAGGAGGTTGCTTTTCTTTGTAGAACGTTGTTGTTGAAAGGTTTCTACAATATCTTCTTCCGTAATGGGAGATGGTTTTGTTACGAGTTTTGATGCAAGTATCTGCTGCTCCTCAAGTGTACGGCCGTGAACTGGATCGTTATCGAATCGATGTGGCGCAGCAGCCATGGTTAACAATTCTTTAGCGAATTGATAGAATGCATCATCAGGCGGGGCTTTAGCGATTCTATCTCTCATGGATTCATGATGCCCTATACAGGTCTTGCATCGTATACTACCAGCATCATCAGGCTCATCACAACGAAGGCAGCAAGCTTGCAGACCCATATTTTTCATTGCACGACGGGGCATCGACATGAGATTCTATTGTTCCTATATGTTCAACCTCATGAAGTCTCGTACATCGCGAGCGAGCCTTCAAAGAGCACCTACGAATGAGAAGTACATGGTTCGGGACCCAAGAGCAGACATTCTCGAAACCAATCCCTTTGCAGGCTCTCAGCCACGTATTCATCGAGTTCATGCGAATGAACCCTCAGCCACCCGTAACCCAATGGAAGGATTCTTCCGTGCTATGTCCCAAACTCAACCGAAACTCCACAAAGGTGGAATATGGCATTTCAGTGAGGTGGAAAAAACACATCTCCTCTATGCAACAGGAGCGTTTACTCTTGCTCTTGGTTTCATGAGTGCAGGGGGATTAGCAGGTATGAGGGAAGGATTTTCCCCGTGGCTAATCCAAGTTCTCATCGCTATGCCAATCATGCTGATCGCCGTTGGTCCAGCATTTGTTCTTCATGAAATAGGACATAAGATTGTGGCAAAGAAAAATGGCTGCTGGGCTGAATTTAGAGCCGATCCTAAAGGACTTCAATTTGGAATGTTCCTTGCTTTCTTTTTAGGAGTTTTATTCATGGCTCCAGGTGCAGTAATGGTTGCAGGCCTCGTTACAAGACGACAAAATGGACACATTGCCATTGCTGGCCCACTCGTAAATCTTGGACTTTTTATAATTGGAATTCCCCTTGGAGCACTCATCTTTATTCTAACAAACGCTCAAGACTACAGTTCGATGGAATATCTAACTGACGGATCACTTGTATGGCAAGCTATGGTTTACGATGCAGTTGTGTATTGGATTGGGGCAAATCTACTTCTTGGCATTTTCAATATGATACCATTTGGCCCTCTAGATGGACTGAAGGTAAAAGATTGGAATGCAGGTGTTTGGTGGACACTGTTCTTAGTTTTCCTAACACCTGTTATCATCTATTTGACAACACCATATTCACCACTAACGCTGGTCAAGTGGTTGGCTGCTTTAGTCTAAAGTCCATGGATTTCATGAGCCTTATCGTTACTCCAATTGTAACACAATCGGAGTAGGTTGAGATAGTGGCCTTGACCGTCCTTTGTCATCTTCTCATGAAGTGCATCGTTGGTCATGAACATGTCACCCCAAACGTTAGCTGCAGTTCCCTTCTTACCCTTAGGCAAGTCGAAGATTTCTAGAGTTGTTGGCTCAAGGAGATTCTTCCAGACAATTGCTGGATTAACAGCCATGGTAACTTCAACGATAATTTCGTCTTCGTTAAGGCCAGTTCCAGTTTGCCATGATTCTTCTCCAAGATCTGCAAGGAATGGTAGACAGAGGTCAATGATTGACAATCCAGTCATTGGATCTGCACCGGTCATCTGAGCATATGCTTCACGCATTCGACCACGGTCTGCACCACGTGCACCGGTAATCATTCGCAACTTATCGATGGATGTTGGAACAAGGAAACGAATGTCTGTGTAGTAAACAAGCGCTTGTTCGTTGCTTCCAGAAGGTGCAAAGATGTGGGAGAATGGTTGTTGACCACTGCTCTCTCCAAGCATATCCATTGGGTACAGTGTCTTGAGAGCGTTTGTTGCAACAGATTGAACAACTCTTCGAATCAATCGCTCAGGAGCAGCGGAAACATCGTTGAAACTTTCCATGTACTCGTCGAGGTTGAGGATATCGTATCCTCGAACAGCGAGAATTGAATGAACGTTAGGACCGAGAATCTTGTCGTCCCCAATCATTGCTTGGCTAATCCATCGAGCACCCTTAGCGAAATCACTTGCAGTAACAAGGTCTGCATAGGCCTTGTATCGGCGTGCAACTCTGTTCATGAAGTCAGCTTGGTCAAGCTTTGTGAACACAGTAGCAGCATAATTAGACTTCAATGCGTGGTCAGCAACTTGGCTTGCGTTAACACAGGTCAAGAGGTTACCTTGGTCGTGAGGGTACATCAACAGACGTCGGCGCTTTGCAGCTCCACCCAAAGACCCGACCTTAGGATCGGTGAGCATGTATCCAAGACAGGCAGTTACTTCGAACAATCGAGCATATTTGTCTTCATCATTTGAATTCTTAATCCACTCATCAAGTCCAGGCTCAATACAATGGAATTCAAGAGGAACCATTTCAGAACCAGCTCCAAACATTTGACGAACGGTTGAAGAACTCATCATTCCCATCATTGTGTAGAGAGAGGTCTTTCCTGTCGTCATGAAAACGTCAGTGATTCCTTCTTCTCCGAATGAGATTCTTCTGTCAGGGAGATTGACAAGGAGGTTAAACGAGGTTGCAGTATCTCTGTTTCCGTCAACAGCAGGGTGAATCCATGTTGTTGGCTTTGTCATGAGATATCCACTTGCGTCCTTTCCAAATCCTGCAGGGGAATATCGAATCCATCCAAGTCTGTTGTTGAAAGCGACACCACGATGCATCAATGAAGGATAGTAGACCTTGTCTTGAGGATCTGAATCAGGAACGACACCACGGTGCCCAAGTCCCCAAAGAACAGGTTCCCACTCAGCAAGACCTTCTTCGCCGCCACCAAGGAATGGGTGGCTATCTGCGACAGTTTCACCAGTTAGGAGGGACCCACCTAAGCGCTCTTCGTCTCCAGTTGAACAGAAAAAGAAAGTTTGGGTTGTTACCAATTGCTTTGGCGTCCACATGTTTGCGTTGACAACAGTCTTCTGTTTTAGGAAATCAGAAAGGCTTGAAATTCGGCGTTCAAACTTGAATCGTTCTGATTCAATCCATGTTGAACCGAAAATCAAGTTTGTGTTGAGTAGCTTTGGACGTCCAGGGCCGATGTATCTCGTACGAGGATCAGCTTTAGTGTCATCTGTAGCGTGAATTGTTTCCCATGGACCTTGTTGAGGAATGTACTTTAGAAATTCTTCATGGTCAAAAGGCATCTTTTGAGCCTCTTTTACTGCATCTTCAACTTTATCCATTAACTGGACATATGTTTCAGTAGGTGTAATTCTACCACTTTCTTTGAATTGCTTATGCGATACTGCTCGATGTTCCCACATTATTTTTCACCTCAAAATTTCCTCTTTTTTACAGGAGTTTTAGTTTCTTCGGCAGGGGGTTCCTCTTTCGATTCATCCTCGCCTTGTTCCTCAGGGGTACTCTCCTCTTCTTCAAGACTCTCCTCTTCTTCAGGAGTTTCTTCTTCAGGGGATTCATCCTCTTCGGCAATAATTTCTTCGACGATAATTTCCTCGTCTTCAGAAGATTCTTCTTCCGCTTCTTCCATTAAATCTTCAACAACTTCGTCAATCTCTTCGTCTTCAACAGGTTCTGTTTCGACGACTTCTTCCGTTGAATCTCGTGAAATGATAAGTTGCAAGATAAGTCCAGATGTTCCAGCAACAGCTCCTAATCCAACGATAACACCATTGTTGATTCGTTGGCTATTAGGATCATCTTCGTCTGAGAGCATACCAGTAGTTGGTGGAATTTCAGAACCATTGACGTTTGAGACTATTTCAACCGCACTCCATGCAGCGAATATAAGCAATATAATCGACAGCAAATTAGCAGTTGAAGCATTTGATTTGACCCAACCCAAAAAGGGTGTTTGAGCATCTTCCATAGGCGCTCCTCGCGATATTTGCATATAACATATATCCTTCAACAATTGAATTTATCATTATTCTTGGTTATATGAATTGACAATCGGCGATTCATCAAGATGGAAGAACGAATATGTAGCCCACCAAGTAATCGTATCCAGAGCATCAACGAGATTACTTTTACCGCTCTGCTCATCTCCGTAATCTTTGCCGGTTGCATCCATCCAATCTTCCATTTCATCGATGGTATCA
>QQSG01000047.1:1849-4916 GCA_003602665.1 Candidatus Poseidoniales archaeon | reverse complement strand
TGAAACCACGCTTTCGAAAGCCACCACTTTGGGATTTGTTGCTTTTATTGCCTGACTTTCGTTGGGAACGTGCTCTTCGGTCACCTGCTTTTGGACCAGCAGCTTGCTGTTCTTGTTCAGATGCTCGGCGGTCTTTTTGCATCTGTCTCCAGACACCACCAATGAGTTGCATGACCTCTTCCTTGCTGTTTGCTCCGATGGATTGTTTCGCACCAGTGCTGCTGACCCAGAGTCGGCCTTCTTTCCCGTAAGGTCGACGAGGATGAGAGGTTCCTTCTTCTCGCTTGATCTTCTTGAGGCCTACTTTACGCGCAGCAAGATAGAGTCCTTCGAGATCAGGCTTGAGGACTGAAGCATCTTTTGGAACACGTCGACCACTACGTCTCGACGTCTTTGCATTGAAGTAACCAGGCCAAACAGAAATTCGGTCTGGATTGTGTTCCATAGGCTCGCCTCATTGAAAGGGTGAGGTTGGAAGGTATGAACCCAACGATGTGGGGCTTCACTCAAGAAGAACGCCGTTGATGACGCCATCTTTGCCAGGTCGAGAAGTGATTCTGACGTTGCCTTCACTGGTTTCAATGATTGCACCCTTAACCAAGATGTTTCGACGAACGTAGTTCGGATCGGATTCGTTTTGAATCACGTTGTTGATTGTTGCATTGACAGTCTTCCCTGTCTTTGGATTGTTGACTGAAACTGTGTTTGCAGCCATAACACGAACCATTGAGTTGCCACCGGCTTTGCGGTAGACCTTACGTCGTGCTTCGCCAACGAGTGCGAATTGCTTCTCAGTAGAGATTTCAGTCGAGCGCTTTCCTCGTGCTCGAACACGTCGTCCACCGCTTGGTTTTTTCTTAGAAACTCCGTGCCACTGTGCCATGATACTCACTCCTTGCAGCCAACCGACTTGAATGGCGTATATCAAGGCAACCCTTAGCGACAACGGCCAGAATACGAGGAAAGCAGTTCACCATCAGCAGCAAAAAGGCGTGCCTCAATCACATCACCGGGCTGTAATTGTGCTACTCCTTGAGGCGTTCCAGTAAACAACAAATCCCCTGTTGAAACAGGAGCCCATTGAATCAAGGATTGGATCTGTTGAGCAGGTGTAATACTCATCTCACTCAAGGATGCTTCTTGCCATCGCTCGCCATTGACCTGCAGTTCAATTTTTGGAGCCGTCTTGGGATCGCTTAGGGCTTCTGCACCTAATCGCCAAGGATAGAACGAACCAAGCACTGCAGCTTGTCGAAACGTCTTGCCTTTCGACCATGGCAATCCCTCGGCACTAAGAACGGATTGTGCTGCTCTATCGGTAAGATCAAGTCCAACTGCAATCGCTTCAATGTCACCATGTTGATTCAATCGAACAACACACTCCGTTTCGATGTGAACTTCTCCTGGGTGTGATGAGACATGGAGTTCAGTAGATTCCGTTCGACAACCGTCTGGTTTAACGAAGAAGATCGGTTCGCTTGGAGCCTCGTTTCCTAATTCCTTAGCGTGGGCTTGGAAGGTTCGTATGGTGCACCAGACGGCCATGAAAATGCCACCTGTTGGCGGTTCTTGAAGGCGAAGGGTGAAACGGGTCAGTCTTCTGGCAGGTTCATGGGCAAAGAATTCCAAATCAAAAAGCGACGACCTGTTCGACGAAAGAACATCGCTCCTTTACTCAAAGACTTGGAAGAGGCTTTGGATATTGATCTCAATGTTGACGGTGGTTTTCTTGAAATGGCAACCTATGGTTCATGGCAACTCGTCTTTGTCGATAAGATTGCAAAGACCATCGAAATAAGTGATGATGAAGGTCAACGTTGGGCGTTTCTTACGCTTCGCGGATTCCTTGAACATCCTGGTGCGAAGCGCTGGGTTGCTGTTGATCACGGTGCTATTCCATTCTTGATGAACGGAGCAGATTGCATGGTAGCAGGTGTTCATGGTGCCGATGAATCCATAGAAGTTGGCGATTTAGTGTGGATTCGAGACAAAGAACACGGACGTCCGTTAGCCCTTGGATGGGCAACCATGTCTGGTGTTGATATGGTTGAAGCGACCAAAGGAAAGGGCATCAAGACCCTTCATTGGGTCGGTGACGAGTTATGGGATATGGAACCGTAAGAAGGAAAGTGAAAAAGACAAGCAGTTCCTAGGCTTAGTCCATGAGAACCGTCCTGACACTGATGCTCGTTGCACTTCTTGCTGTTTGCAGCACCTCGATGGCTGCTAAAGATGCTGGCCAAGATAATGGTCCAGATACAGATGAAACCCCATTCTCATCCTATACTGCAACATCGCCTTCAGTCTCAGGAAATACATGGTCACTGACTGTAGTGATGGACCAAGCTGTCAAGGACAACAACACAACCTTCGAAATCACCACACAAATCTGTCTCAATTCAGGCGTTTGTGATCCGCCTGTCGTCCAACAAGTGACCGTTGATGAGTTGACACATACAACATCGCTTACACCTCCAGAAGACCATTCTTACGTTAACTGGCGAGTCAAAGCCATGTACGAAGATGACACAACAGAATACTTCCCTCAAGGAGCATGGTACACTGTTTGGTCAAGTTGTTACCAAGATGGTGGCGTCTACTATGGTGTTGATGCAGATGGTGAGAGTTGTGCTGAGGAAGAAGATGAAGGCTTCTTGCCTGGATTCACACTCATCCCTGCTCTGGCAGCAGTAGGTCTTGCTATCGCCGTAGCACGACGTGATTAAGCGGTCGTAAATTCAACAAGTCGCTCAAGGAAGCGACGGTGTTCACTGCCCCACATTTGAAGAATAACTGAGAGGGCTGAACGGTCATCATTGAGCCGCCCTTCAACGAATCCAACCCTGTCAAGATCACTATGAACAAGCGGAAGATGCTCATGTTCAATCTTGATGAGTAGACCCTCTTCATGTTTGGATATGCTTGTTGCATAATAGGTTATGCTATCCTCATTGATATCAAATTCGACGCGTCTTGAGGAAAGGAAGGCTTCCACTCCAGAGAAGAGAGCGTCAACATCGATGGAAGCACCATCCATTTCAGCCCCGTAAGAAGCAAGGAACGGCAG
>QQSG01000047.1:0-1364 GCA_003602665.1 Candidatus Poseidoniales archaeon | reverse complement strand
CCAGCAGTATCGTCTGCAGCAACCCAGGAGACGTTCCACTTCGTAGCGGTTCCACTTCGATCATCAATGGCTCTCCAAATGTAACCACTGTTGTCCAAGGCTGCATTTGCACCTGATGCTTGTCCACCAATGTAATCGAAACACTGCATAGCCTTCTCGAGCGTATGTGTTCTCGATTCGGATTTGTCAGGAGGATGAATGCCTTCTTGCGCAGCCCAATCTTCTTGCAATGTGTCGTCGATGGCGAGCAGATTCGCTCTTGGACGAATGCTGTAATCCTTACCAAGGTCGAGTACCTTTGAACCACGTGTCAATTTGGTTGATTTGAAGGCATGATGCAGTTCAAGTTCTCCTTCTGGTAGAACATAATCACCAAACGCTTCTGATAATGGAGAACAAGAATCTTGGAGAGAACCATCATTGGAAATGATCACATCAACCGTTTGTTGAGTCGCCCATGGATTATCCTCTTCAGCCCAAATTTCCATGGTTGCGGAACCGAGGCAGAGGCTTTCAATATCGACGTGTGTTGCTGAAATCTTCCAGGCTTTATCATCGCCAAGGGTGTCAGCACCAACAACTCTCCAACGCCATCCAAGTCGTTCTCCAGATGCACCTTCTTCGATGACATCATTGGCAAACAAGTCCTGCAATTCAATCGGTTGAAGCATCATGGAAACGCCTGGGAGGAAGACATCGAGAGAACCCAGCAGACCACCGACATCGAAGGTCGTCGCTGATCCTTCGTACGGTTTGTTATCCACAGTTGCGGAGAAATCAAATCCTGTTGACATCGTCACTTGTTCACGCAATTCAACGTAGCGACGGGTCGTAAGGACCGCTTCACCAGGCGATGAGGGACTGCTTGACGCATCTGGGCATGAACCCGAATTGAGAATTGAGTAGGTGCTTCGACCAACATCCAAATCATCCAAATCGTAGGTGTTGGTCATTTCAACAGCAAGCCAATCATTGCTTCCATAGGCTCCTCGCGTTCGTACAGCACCGAGCAAGTTTTGGGATGACTCACCAAAGAGATCTTGAGATGTTCCTTCACTGATGGCTAATGTACCTCTTCCGTTGTAATCCAAGAAGATTCGACAATAGTCCTCTTCTGTATCCAGGAAACTAAACACCAAGTCTAGGAATCCCTCACTGGCCATAATGGCAGGACGGTCGCCTGCACCACCGGTAATGGTGTACTCCATGGTATCGCCATAGCGAAGAGGATCGGCTGTGAACGGTTCGAGTTCAGAGTTGATGTACCACCATCCAGCTGCACCTACGAACAGAGCAACAAGGACAACAGCAATCACCTTTGGTTGCTTGATCATATCGACCAATGTTGTCGCATTTTGTCGCTT
>QQSG01000046.1 GCA_003602665.1 Candidatus Poseidoniales archaeon | reverse complement strand
AAAGCCATCGAAGAATCACGTAAAGTTCTCGCCCAAGCAGGTGGTGACGATGATGAAGTACGTATGATTACTGCTACTGGATATTTAGCAACTCGAAGACTCGACGCCGCACGTGAAGCCCTTCGTGGTTTACAACAACCAGAAGGATACGATGAACCAGAAATCTTGGCTTTTATCACTGAATGGATGGATCCTTGGAATGGAACTGTTGATGAAGATGATATTTGGGATTGGGAGAATAATTCGACCATTGATCACTTAAATGAACAAATGCGAATGCTAAGGTACTGGACTCCAAAACATTCTGAAGACTCAGTTGAGCATTCTGACAGACTTTCAATGATTGCTAAATTATCTTCTGTAGCTTCGTTACGTATGCAGAGGCGTCATGATGAGGCCCTGCAACTTGCACTTGAAGCCGTTAAGTTTGATCCACTTGGTGTTCGGCCTCGAATTGCTGTAGCATTGTGTCTAATCGACAAAGGTAATTGGCATCAAGCGATGGAAGTATACCAAGAACTCAAAGAAAGTGATATCAACGATCCTCGAGTTATTGCTCTTTCCGTTCTCCTCGGCAATGAGGCAGATGTTGAACATATCGAAGTATCTCTTGCAGTCGAAAAGGGTAAAAATGTAAGGAAATGGCTTGATGAAGCGCCTGTTAACGCTGTCGCTGGCCTAGGGATAAAAGGGGGTATGGATGAAGCCATCAATGCCAACATCATGATTTGCGCCCATGAATCAGTACGCCGGAGTATGACTCCTCGCTATTCCCCTTCAATTTTCCATTACATCATTCAGTTTGTTCTTTTACCACCGATCTTCATTGTATCTGCTATAGCCATGTCTGGCTATTCTGGACAGGTTCAAGGAATTGTGACAGGAGTTGTTTTGTTTATGCTTCAATTTGGCTTTGCAAGATTCAGAAGACAACAAGGTAGACAAATTAAGCATCGTGATCAACGAACACTGGTGGATTATGCTCGTATGATGAAACGGTTTAAGGTCAATCCGAATAGTGGCAATATTCCAATTGGAACTCACCTCCTCCTCTCAGGTATACTTGTAACAGTAAACGGCGTTGTTTTAGATGTTGGAATGCCAGGATGGTTGACCCACCGACTTCCCAAAGATGCAGACAAAACCATACGTTCACGGCTCAAGCGAAATGCTTTATCGATAAGTAAGAATAAACCTGCAAAGTTGAATCCTCTAACCAAGGGATGGTGGCGCAAAAGACCAAAGGAAGATGAGTCAGAAATTCCAATTCTCGAGCAGTTAATCGGTCCTGTAGCATACAGGGGTCGTCAAACAATGCTCATGAAAAAGACGACTGGATTCCGTCAAGCCCCAACTGGTAAACTAAATCTAAACCCGGTCGGTTCTCACGATTTCAAGGGCCGAAATGTTCCTCGGAACACAAGGACGAGTGAACGTTCAGCCAGAACCGGTCCGAATAGGCCAAGTCGACGCCCTTGAGCCTAACAAACGATTGATAGTATTCATGAACCTTGTCTGACTGGCCAATACATGGACAGTAGTTCACCAAGAGATTCCGTTAACCGTGTATTAGAAGCGACATCCAACAGTGCGCGTCTCTATGGAAACGGACTTGGCATGATTGCATCCGAGAATATCATCTCGCCTAATGTTAAGCGCGCTATAAATTCTGATTTGCATGGTCGTTATGCGGAAGGATTACCCGGGAAAAGATATTACCAAGGCTGCGAGGATTTTGATACCATTGAAAGTTTAGGAATTGACCTTGCAAAGAAAGTATTCAATGCGCCTTTTGCCAATATACAATCCATTTCTGGAACAGTATCCAACATTGGAGCATTGAAAGCCTTAGCCAAGCCAGGAGATTCAATAACAGCAGTTTCAACCGCTGACGGAGGGCACATATCACATGCTCGAATGGGTGCTGTTGGACTACGTGATCTCAACGTCTCAACATATCCGTGGAATGAAGAACGTATGGAACCAGATATCGATGGCTCATGCGCACTTATTCGAGAATTAAAACCTAAAGTAACGCTCGTCGGCCAATCTGTCTTCCTTTTCCCTACACCCCTCAAAGAATTAGCCGATGCTGCACATGAAGTTGGTTCTACAGTGATGTATGATGGCGCTCACGTCCTTGGACTCATCGCAGGAGGAGTTTTCCAAGACCCACTAAGAGAAGGTGCAGATGTGATGACTGGCTCATCACACAAAACGTTTCCAGGGCCACAAGGAGGCTTCCTTTTATCATCAAATGAAGATCCCAAATTTCAGAGAAAACTCAACAACTCAATGTTCCCGGGTGTTGTCTCATCCTACCACTTACACCACGTAGCCGGTAAAGTTGTGGCGCTTGCAGAATTCGAAGCATTTGGAGCAGCATATGCACAAGACATTGTGAAGAATGCTCAAGCCTTTGCACAAGCTCTGGCAGCTGAAGGTTTTGACGTTCTTGCTGAGTCCCGTGGATACACAGCATCGCATCAAGTGCTAACACGTCACGGAGATATTGATTCTGGTGCTGGAGCAACAGCAGCAGCATTGTTGGAAAAGGCTGGAATTATTACCAACATGAATATGCTTCCAGGAGATACCAAAGCAATGACTCCATCTGGTCTTCGATTGGGTGTTCAAGAACTTACAAGAGTCGGTATGGGTCCAAGAGAGATGGAGGAAGTGGCATCTTTCTATGCTCGAACTTTGCTCAAAAATGAAGATCCTATTTCGATTAAGACAGATGTGCATCATCTAAAGTCAGATTTCCAACATGTGCAATACTGCTTTGA
>QQSG01000045.1:65346-68567 GCA_003602665.1 Candidatus Poseidoniales archaeon | reverse complement strand
ACATAGCCAACGGTTATGAACAAGAGATTGGTCGGCAGAACATCGGCTCGTGTGGTGTAGCCAGGTCCATCATAGTGGGTTTTCATCCCGCCGACCCGGGTTCGAATCCCGGCACGAGCACCAACGATGAATATCGGATTCAAATCCATGTATTCTCATCTTATAGCATATATACTAGTGGCCTATCATCAAGGGTACCATGCTCGGAGTGATGCAGATAAAAGTCTCGACTCTGATTGGGAAAGAGAATAACCTTCCCGGAGTGAAATTGCTCGAAGTATTTGACAAGATTGAGTTCCTGAAGCAATTTAATCCATCGGGTGACCAATCTTTTTTCCTTGTGAAAGGATCATATAAAAATCGGAAAAAGTTTGAGGATTTCGAGAAAAACGAAGCAATAGAAGTGATTGAATGTTTTGAAGTCACTGATTCATACGCAATTTTCTCAGGTAAAATGGATGGCCCTGTAACACAAATAATGTCAATGTTCAAGAATGCCTGGCCCATTTCTCCCACAACACTCGATTCTGAAGAATTTATTCTTACGATTCAGGGTGCTGCAGACGGATTATCCAATTCTCGTAAAATGTTGGTCGATCTTTTGGGAGACTCCTTTCAAATAAGTATCAACAATAATTTTCAAGGCCAATGGGATACTGCTCCAAGTCTTCCTCGTAGACGTAAACAAGTTCTGGAAACTGCAATTGAGATGGGGTACTACAATGCTCCAAGACAATGTCGACAAAGAGATATTGCTGATACGATTGGACTCAAACAAGGTACTGTTGCTGAACATCTCCAAATCGCTGAATCACTCATCATCAACGCTTGGTTCCATCAAGGAAGAAAGCTAGGCAAGTGAACTGATTTCATCCCTGTTGCAAAGGTGTGGAGGTTTTTGCTTTCTTGAACCACCATAGACCGATTCCGAGAGTGATAATAAGAATCACTCCCATCAACAATTCACGTTCAAGTATCCATTCAACTACTTTCATCGCAGATTCTCCATAGATGAAGATGAAGAGTGCTTCTAGGCCAAACCTGAGGCCCCGACCAAAGATTCCAGCGATGATAAACGGTCGTAACTTCATATCACTCGCTCCTGCCATCCATCCAAACACTTTGTATGGTAATGGTGAGACTGCGGCTATGAACATGCCCAGCGTCCCATATCGTTCAAACATATTCTCAAGTTGTTGGCGATGATGAGGTTTACCAAACTTATCGATCAGTTTTGTACCGTATCTTCTCCCAAGAGCATGCCCAATAAGAGCCCCTAGTACAGAGGAAAGTGTGACTACCAACCATAGCCAAATCAGTAGGCTGCCATTGTTTCTCGCTTCGTAAGCCATTGGTAAAAACAACACATCGGGAGGTATGGGCTGGATAATCGCTTCAGTGAACGAGAGAAGCGCCAATGCCAATGGCCCAAATAATTCAAAGAAGTCGAGTATGACTTCTTCCCCAATCATGGTTCTTGGTGTCGATGTTGCTTCTTGAGCATATGGGTCATCGGTGCCTTCTTTACATCGGTTCTCCAGCAAAATACAATGCGCGTCCTCGATACTGCTGCCTTGCTTCATTGGCCAGTTGAGCGATGTAGAGGTGGAATTGTTGCAGTTTCCCAACAAGAAGAACTGCTTAGAGTTGATGAACAACGCTCGATGCTAATGGAATCAGCATCACTTAATTGGCAAGTGCCGCTTGAACCCGCTCTTCAAAGAGCGAGAGAAATAGCCTCTGAAACAGGGGACTTACCCCGTCTCTCAGATGTTGATTTAGATGTCCTTGCTTTAGCTATTGATCAAAATCTTCCTTTGATCACAGATGACTATCGAATCAAAAATGTCGCTCGTAAAGCAGGTATTCCTGTTGAGGGTGTTCTTACAAAGGGTGGCAAAAAGCAGTGGAAGTGGATTTTACGATGCATTGGTTGTAGAGCGGAAGAAGAGGTGCCTCCGGATGCTAAACAATCAAAAAAAGATGATGTTCAACTCTGTGACCGATGTGGTTCACCAATGAAATTGAAACGGGGTTGATCACTCTTCATCGCTGAGAGTTTCAAGGACTTTGACTTTCTTTTCTAATTCCTCTACAGACATTCCTTCGGGGTCAATTCCAACCGCCTTGGCACGATCCATGAGCACTTGATCAGGGGTTTTTCCCCCTGCTTCGAGGTCAGCAATTGTAGCAGCAGTAGTTGCTTCTGAGAGTCCTTTGTTAAACTCGCCCTTTGAACGGCCAAGAGCATTTGCCATTTTTGGTAATCGTTCAGCACCAAACAGAATAAAGAAGATAGCCAAAAGGATGACGATTTCGAGTGGTCCTGGACTAAATGCCATTGTATTCCCTATCCGAGCCTGTAGGTTCTTGCTTTCAAGGCTTACCATCACACAAGAGCGAATTGTACGGTTCAGCCACCAGAGACTGGAGGTAGAAGGGCGACTTCATCGCCTTGTTGTGGGTGGATATCCAGAGGGCATCTCTCTCCATTCAAGGCCACAGCAAGGCCTTGTCCAATCCAATGTTGCATGTCAAGAGCATGGACAATATCTTCGATACTCATCCCGTGATGCCATTCAATTTTTGAGGTTCTTGATCCAATCGCTTCAGCAATTGGGCCAAACGCCAATACGCGCACATACCCTGCAACTTCGGTCATGCATCGGGATTCATGCGGTAGTTTATCAATGCGCAGCCGTAAGGTTTTGCATGGCGTTAGCACTGAAGGCGGAAGGTTTGTGGAAACTCTATGAATCGGGTGAATCCGTCATCAAGGCTGTTGAGAATGTATCTCTGGAAGTTGAACAGGGTACTATGGTGGCTATTATGGGCCCCTCGGGTTGTGGAAAAACAACCTTGCTCAATGTTCTCTCAGGAATCGATGAACCATCTTCTGGGTCGGTTTCTATCAACGGAGAGAATCTGTATGGTTCAAATGATGATGTCCGAACACGCGTTCGTGGTTCAAACATGGGCTTCATTTTTCAAGAATTCAATCTCTTGCCAGTAATGACTGCATTAGAGAACGTTGAGTTGCCTCTTCTTCTCCAAGGAAAAACCTCACTTGATGCAAGAGAAGAGGCATCAAAAGCCCTCACTGCAGTAGGGCTTGGAGATCGATTACATCATCGTCCTGCAGAATTGTCTGGAGGTCAACAACAACGAGTTGCTGTAGCAAGAGCGGTTGTTCATCGTCCAGCGATTGTCCTCTGTGATGA
>QQSG01000045.1:63665-65258 GCA_003602665.1 Candidatus Poseidoniales archaeon | reverse complement strand
ATTGTAACTCACGATCACTCGATTGCCGAACAGTGTGATCGTATTCTTCAGATGGCAGATGGGAAATTCCCTCAAACCTCTGAGGAGGAATAAACTTGATTGCTCTGCTGCTTTTGTGTTTCGTCATCATTCTTTTGGCGATCATTGCAGCAATTGGGCTACGCCATGATTGTTCTCTCAAGAATCGGCTGATTATTATCTTGATTCCGTTCCTTGATTCCGTATTGTCTCATTTTGTTCTCCAGTGGCTTGGACTTGGCCCATTGACGGTCTTTGTTGGAAGTGCAATGTTTGGAATATTGAGTCTTCTAGGCGTCCAAGCTTTACTCAGCCCAAGGAGACTCCTCGTCTTCAAACTCGCGTGGCAACAAATACGCCGTCGTCAAAGGCAAGCGGCTCTTCTCATGGCCGGATTAATGATAGGTTCTGCAATAATAAGTTCCTCTCTTATCGTTGGAGATTCTTTGGACGAGACGGTACGAAAAGAAGTCGAAGCCGCATGGGGTTCAACTGATATCGTCATCTCCGGATATGATTCTACGATAGGGCAGGTTGTTGAGATTCCTTCATCCATAGTTGATGAACTGAGAGAACTAGATGTTGATGGAGTCGATTCTATTCAGGCAGGTAGAATCACTACGGCATCTGTCGAAACCAGTGAAGGGGTTGCAGAACCGAATGTGCCATGGTTTGCACTAGAGCATCAAGAAGATGCTCTTATTGGGTCTTCTTCAAATGGTTTGACATGGTTTGAACTTGAAGAAGCAAGGCGTTTTTCAAACCAATCAATTGTGGTCATCAATCGTGCCCTTTCCGATGAACTTGATGTTGATGAAGGCGATGAGATTGAACTCGGTTGGTTCGTTCGTTCAGATTTGGGCATCGAACGTACGAAACAATCATTTTTGATTCATGATGTTGTTTCAATGGCGAATCAAGGACAACTTGCAGGTACGACCTCTCCAGCGATTTTTACCGATTTGCAATCTGCTCAGACATTGCAGCAATCGGGTCAAAATGTAACAACAATCCGTTTGTCGGTCAAAGGGATTGAAGAAACAAGAAATGGATATTCGCCTCTTATTGAACAGTTAGAATTGGCATTGAATCAAACGATTGATGCAGAAGATTCTGGTTTGCAATTCCTAGCCGATGATGGGAGCGATTCCTTCACCATTGCCTCTTCACAAGGATTGGGACGGATTCCTGCTTCTTTGGTTCGTTCGATTAAACAGAATCAAAGTAATCTGATGGAGGATTCGTCTCTCTTGGAGGTATTACAAGTTCCGTTGATTAGTCTGAAAGCAAACGGTTCAGAACTACTCACACTTGCTGATGGGGATGTGAATCATGTTATTTCAGAAGAAGATGCGATTTGGCATTGGGGATCTGGCGGCTTTGGATACGAGCGCGATGATAACGAATCATGGGTATGGCGAGTTCCTTCGGGCTCAATAATTACCGATGTAAGTATAGACAATGAGTATGGTTTTGCATCATACGATGAGGGACTTATTCTTGGGAATAGTTCAGATGAGGATTCGACCCTTCGCCTCTTGAAGGATAGGGATATGGTTGCAGTAGAACTTCACG
>QQSG01000045.1:30360-63608 GCA_003602665.1 Candidatus Poseidoniales archaeon | reverse complement strand
TTAGAAACGATTCAGAGACATCTTTTTCTCTAAATATGAATACACCTTCAACGGTTCTAGATTGGGATTTAGAGCACCATTCGAGCGAATTGTTTTTGAAAGTTGAAGGTCTTCTGTCCATTGATTATTACAAGCGGGCTTGGAGTGGGGAAGAATCCAATTTTGTTGAGATTACGGAATCAGAATGGCCCGTTTCATCTCCGAGTGCTCCCTCTGTATGCGCTTCTGGAAAAGGGTCTATTGCAAGCAATGAAGAAGCATGGTGCATAGAATCTCCTGGAATCATTGTTCGTTCAACTACGGACGGTTCAATACAATCGATTCGCCTTCCGATTCTTTCAGAGGCAGGTGGTTTTGGAACGCTTCCACAAATGTTCTTCGCCATTGACGGAGACGTTCCATCGTTGAATGTTAATGAGACTGAACTCATGATAGGTGATCGCTTGCAAATGATTTCCAGTGTTGCAAATGGTTCACTTAACGCCTCTGGTCTCTTTCAATTTGCATTTGGTTCAGATGATTCACAGCAACTCAACATCAATGGTTCGTTTACAGAAAACGATCAACTCTCTCAGTTATCTGAACTAGAACCTGTTGTTCTTGGCCTTGTCAACATTTACGATGGTGAAACATTGGCGGCTGCTGAAGGTGACGAACGTTCGATGCTCGTCTTTGGTTCTGTATCGCTTCAAGAGCGCACTGCGATTGAAAACCATCTCAATGAACTTGTAGGATTCGAGGAAATGTCACTTTCAATTCTAACAGTTAAACTTGATGCTATGGAGCAAGCCGAAGCGTCTTCAGGAGTATTGTCGGCAATGTTCCTCGTGTTTGGTTCTTTTACGATAGCAGCGGGTGTTCTTCTGGTTGTGACCATCGTGATGATGTTGGTCGATGTTCGACAAAAAGAGTATGCGACGGTTCGAGCGCTTGGGTTCACGCGTTCTGATTTGCGATACATGACCATGATCGAAGGTTCCATTGCGGCCTTCTTTGGATGTGGAATCGGTTCGTTACTTGGCATGGGGCTGGCTTGGTTCATAGGAATCGGCTTTTCAAGCGTCTTTGCCAATGCTGGTACGGATGTTTTTACATTCCACGTGGATTCATCATCTCTTGCTTCGGGCTGGTTCTGGGGTTTCCATCTCTCGATACTAACATTGTTCTTTTCGGCTCTCTGGTCTTCTCGTTTGATTATCGTTCATGCGCTAAAGAGTGTCCCTCAACGAATTCCAAAGCATGTGCCTTGGGCGATATACATCTTCATGATTCTCATGGCAAGTGCAGCACTGGGAAGTATTGGATTGTTCTTTATTGGAGGGCAGGGGGTTGCTCACTCGATGTGGATCTTGTTTGGATGCAGTGGAATTCTCTTCACGATGCCACTTCTATTCTGGGTCATCCCTGTCCTTCGAGCACGGAGAAAAATCGATGGTACATTGCCAGTCTTTAGAGAGGCTCCTCGTAGGACGATTGGGTGGAGTGGTGTCGCCTTGTTGGTGTGGACTGGGCTACCCTCTTCACTCGATCCTGTGCGAAATGATTTGATTCCAAATGAATTCTCGTTCATCCTCATTGGCCTCGTCCAAGTGTTAGCGGGCGTCTTTGTCTTAGCTGCCCTCGCTCCGACGATGATACGTGGATTGTTACGTTTACCAAAATTATCCAGTGGGCCAGTTCTTCCAGTAGCACTGTCGTATCCACTTCAGAAACCACTTCGAACCGCTGTGGTGATGGGTATGTTTTCGATCACAGTGTTCTCTGTTATCGTTCTAAGCGGCTATACATTGCAATTTGATAACTATTCCAGTTCGTTTGTAGAGGAATCAGAAGGTGAGTTTGAGTTGATGCTTTCATCTTCTAGGTCACGTCCTTTGCAACTCGAAGGTCCAGTAGAAGAATGGGGATTAGAGAATTCCAATGTTGAACAAATCGATGCGATTGGACGGGTGTACAGGGCCCAAGCCTTCCTTGAAAACAATGAAGAAACTCGTTCCCCATACATCCTTAGAGGTGTAGATGAAGACTTCGTAAATCATGGAGGTATTTCACTCCACATCTGGGATGAGGGGCTTGGGGACTCCTCTGAAGAAGCCTGGATTTCCATGTATCAAAGAACAGACGTGGTTTTTGTCGATGCTTCGTTTGGTCTCGAGTCATCTCTTGATGGGACTTCGATTGGTATTTTCCCTGCCAAAGTCGGTGAAAACATAACAATTATTGATTCAAAACAGCCAAGTCATCGCCGTGTTGTAACGGTTGGCGGTATCCTTGAACAATCGTCATATCTGTTTTCTGCTGGCGTTTGGATGCCATCCGAACCAGTGATTGAGCAATATGATGGTGATTTAACCCGGGTCTATGTTTCAGTTTCGCCCGATAGTACGGCGAGTTCAACATTCGATAACCAAGGCGTATCGTATTACGAGGCTGCTGGGAAATCGAAAGGCGAGAGGGAAGCGGCCGCAGAGCTTAGCCAACAATTGAGTCTGGATCTGGAAAAAGAAGGAATCCAGGTATCACTTATCGCAGAAGAGGTTGCATTGATTCAATCTCTGGTCTTATCCATCCTCGCCCTCTTCGAGGGATATCTTTCCATAGGGTTAGTGATTGGTATCGCAGGGATCGGTGTCGTAACCTACCGTTCCGTTTCAGAACGTAGAAAGCATATCGGAATGTTGCGTGCGATAGGGTATACTCAAGGAATGGTCATGAGAATCCATGTTGTCGAAGTAACTTGGGTCTCTCTACTAGGAATACTAAACGGAATTGTGGTCGGTTTGCTCTTCCACATAGGATTACACTCCGCTGTATGGGAAAAGGAGGGAGCATCTCTTGTATTGCCTTGGACGACTGCTATTGTAATGTTCTTAGGGGGGTGGCTTCTTGTTTTCCTTGCTACTTTAGCCCCGGTCCGAACAGCGTCAAAAATTCCACCTTCTGAAGCATTACGCTCCAGTTCCTGAAATCATAAACCCTCTACTGAGCCCCAATCAAAGCACTCCGGAGATGAATTATTTTTATGAAAATCCTCAATAAATATCACACCCATAGTATATATACGGCGTTTATCGTAGGGCGAGTTACCGCCCCATTGGAGGATATGACATGAAAAAAATTACCCCTGTAATGCTTGTGCTTTTGTTGGTTGCTAGTTTAATGGCAAACATCGATATCGCGCAGCTAGAAACAAACGAAGTAGTAGAGGACACGGGAGCACGTTCAGGTGCTGACGCAGAACTCGTTGCAATTACTTCACCGAAAGAAACCGTTTGCGAACCAACATGCCGCAATGAACTCTTCGTAGGTCAAGAAACGACCTTCGAAGTATTCATTCAAAATGCTGGTGACACTGCAATCACCGAACTTGGCTACAAGGCTCAGGTTTGGAATGCAGATGGAAACGGCAACCCGCTAAACCTTGCTCTTGACAGCAATGGTGCAGATCTTGAGTGGGACAATCCAGACGTTATCTGTGATGATACAACTGTTTGCGCCGACCAATCACTTGCTGCAGGAGACGTTTTCAAAGGTGGCAAAACCATGATTCAATATGGAAGTGGCGATGCTACATGGACTCCTACTGCTGGTATCTATGTCGTTCAAATAGAAGTCTACTCCGACCAAGACGTTGAAGCGACAAACGACGTACAACAAACCTACGTCGAAGTACGCGATTACCTCGATATCGATGTCGATATTTCCTGGGACGATGAAAATTTCAACTCTGGAATCGCAACTGGTGAAGGTGCCAAGGCATTCACAATTACTGTAGAACTCAACGGATCTTCAGACTTCATTACCCACAACTTGACGATGAATATCGACGTATCAGGCGACATTGCGTCTGCTTCAGGTGATGATATTGCTGATTTGAAGAGCGCTACTTTAGGTTCCCTTGTCCACTCAGTTACTGTTGGTTCTGACCAACCTGTTGATGTTTACCAAAACGAAACCGACCCTACAGACAAGATAACTGATATTCGCGCTATTATGTCCAATAACATCAACAACGGAATTTGGGAATACAAAGGATCAGTTCTGCCAGATACAAACAATCCAGAAGCTGCGTATTCCATCGATGTTCAACTCGGTGGCTATTCTCTCTATGGGCAATTTGAGTCATGTCAAGAAGTTGTCGTAGAGAATGGAACTGATGCAGAAGGGAACGACGTTTCCAACACGACTACTTACAGTCACTTCTGTGAGGAATCCTTTGTCCGCGACGATATCACAAGCAACAATGCTGATGAGATAACTGGGACGTTGTCAACATTCCACGACATCCGCATCTCAATGCTAACTGTCAATCAAGGATACAACTCCGATGGAACAGGAATCCCTACTTACACCGTAGGCGCTGGTGAACCTGGTGACCTTTCCGTAGGTATCTCTTACATTGACGCATCTGTTGAACACAGAGGTTCTGCTCAAACTGAGTTGTACGAGTGGAACGTTACGTTCACCATCACAAACCTCGATACAAGCGAAGTAATTACTGAAGTTGCAAACGAATGTGTTCAGGGTGTNGAACCTTCATACAACCATGCCATGCTTGGTACTGGGGCTATGGCGTTCAACCAAGGTCACGCTTGTACAATGGTTGAATTCGATGTGGGTACATACACGATTGAAGCCAACCTCGTGATGGAAGATAAGACAACTGATCAGAAACTATCGAACAACTATGTTTCGATGGAGAAAGAAGTTCGAAACAACCTCCCTGTAGTCTCCTCACTCGACCTTGTAACTCAAGGCGACCTCATGCTCGGTATGGAAAACATGCTCGAGTTTGAGATATCGGTCTTCGATGCAGATGACGTAACTGGTGATGGATTGACCTACACATGGGTCGGTGGAGCTTCAAGCACCCTCCTCGCTGGATGCGGCGGTCTAGGCGGCGTTGGACGAACATGTTCAACCCCAATCATCCAAGAATTCGTTACAACCTTCCCAGTGAAGGTAACCGTTGAAGACGCTCATGGTGGTTCAGTAACTGAAGAACTGATCATTGAAATCTGGAACGATGCAGTTGCATCCGATACAACAACTGCTGGAGTTAAAATGGATTATTCAATCACCTACTTCAGTAAGGCAGACTTCTCAGTGGATGTAGAAGATGGAGACACCTCAACATGTGAAGGTATTACTCTTCCTGATTCATCAGGTGGCGAACTCTCTGGTGTTTACACCCCCGTTGCAGTTATTGATTACAACCCAGTCACAACCTATGCGGCTAACGACGTCCTTGCTCACAGTATGGATATGGTCTTTGATTCCAGTTTAGGGGCATCCTCTCTATGGTTTACTACAAACTGTAAGAGTGCTACATTGACTCAACTCCTTGCAGATGGGGCAACAAACAGCGAAGAAGATTCGACGAAGTCCGTTCTCTCTGCGGTTCTATCTGGTCCTGTACTGCCTGCTGGGCAGTTCTTGCTCATTGACGCTCCTTTGCAATCAAAGGACGCACCAAGTGCATCCATCAGTGGATTCAGTGCTAACGCAGAATACAACGGTGGCATCTCAATGAACTGGGGTACGTCAGGTACAATGCTTTCCGATGAGAAATTCTCAATCAGCGTTTCAAACAGTGCAGATTCAGATGTCTTCGAAATCGATTTGGCTTCTGATCAATTCATGTACACATACAGCGACACAGATCATGGTGTTTCTTACACCATCGATATCGCAATCTGCAACAACGATGGACTTTGCAGCACCCCTGTTGGAACTGCAACAGTCGTTGCAGACAGTGCAATCGATGGCGGAGCAGCAGCAACTGAAGTAACTGTTACCGAAGCAGGCGACAAGTGGACACTCACTTGGCAAGCTTCAGGCGATGATCTCTCAGATGTTGCAGTATGGCACGTTTGTTCTCAAAACCGTGAATCTTTCACTGCAGCCGAGATGCCATCAAATTGTGTTCCAACAGCAGATGCTGACACACTAACAGCAGATGTCATGATGAGCACAAGCCCTGGGCAATACACAGTCTACTTCGTCGTCGTGCCAGTTGACGCTCTTGGAAACAAGGCGTACGCAGCTTCGAGTTCTGACTCTGGTGCTGATGCATCGTTCTTCAAGGAGAATGCCGGTGGAACAACCGACACAAACTCCACTACTGATGGAGGAGATGACAAAGAAAGTGGAGAACTCCCAGGCTGGACCTGGGGTGCTATTGGCGGCGTTGTCGTCGTAGCATTCATCGCTGGTGCTTTCATCCTCTCACGAGGCGGAAACGAAGGCGAAGACAAAGACTGGGATTACTGAGTAACTCTCTGTAATCCACCGTCGTAATCTGTGCACTCTTTGTGTACAGAAGCCGCCGGGGAGGGCGTTCTGGCGCCCTCTCCGGCCTTTTTTTATTTAGATAGCCAAGGTTTGGTAGTACAGTGGCCTAAGATCATGGTTTTGTTAAATCCTAAAAACAGAATTAAATAGATTGTTCTTTTTACAAATTGTTTGTACTACTGATGGCGTAAAATGTTACGCAGTATCGTGTTTAATTTACACTTTGAAACAATTGATTCAAAGATTTTGTACCCCAATTCCTATAAGTAGCGGAGGACGTGGTTGCACTTGCATACAGTCCGTGTAGAGTGAATGACTATGTTGGGAAACAAGAATAATAAAAAGAAAACCGCAATTGGTGGAATCGGTATTGCCGTTCTGCTATGTGCTTTGATGGCATTTATGCCAATGACAAGCCTAGTAGACAATACAACGACCGATACCGTGAGTGTTGCAGAGATCACAACTGATATTGATGATTTCTTCAAGCTCCCGGCCGCCATCGAACAAACGACCTATGAGTACGACCCCACCCAGGAATTACTGGGAATGAGGCAAGCGAACACCAAGGCCTTCCTTACTGAGGATGGAAAGATTGCACAACTCACAAGTGATGAGCCTGTGCATTACCTTGCTGATAGTGGCGCCTTTGAGGACATTAACCTCAACATCATGGCGACACCATATGGATGGGAAGTAAAGGAAAACACCTTCACAACCACCTTTGGTGCTGAACTATCAGAAGGTGTAAGTGTTCAACCTAACCAGTTCGTTGATCCAATCATCACTGGTCTGAACCCTATGCTCATGACCCTTGACATCACTGGTACGGCACCTATGCCATACCAGGCCGCTCCAGCAATGGGCGATGTCGAAGTCGGCGGTAACGTAATTCGCTACCCTCTTGCTGAAGGATTTGCTATTGACTACTCGGTTGAAACCAACCAAGTCAAGCAAAACCTCATCATCGAAGAGCGTCCGGTCCTTGACGAAGTTGCAGCATACTTTGGTATGACTGAAACAATCCGTCTTCCAATGGGCTACGGTCTTTTCCTAGATGGTGTACCACTTGGCGAGGAAATTACCTCAACACAAGGTGAACTCGAGATCCGTTCTACTGATTCCGGTGAGCTTCTGGCCACCATCCCTGAGCCAACCGTTATGGAAGACTCAGGCAGTGAACCTTACATCGGTACATACTTTGTTCAAGTGTACGGTCCAATGGTTCTCCTTACTACCGCAGTCGACACAGATTGGTTGATGTCCGAAGACCGAGTGTTCCCACTCGCTCTTGACCCAACCATCAAGGTCACAAGTGGAAACCGTGGATATTGCCGTGTTTACTATGGATACTGTTACAACACCGCATATTCTTACTTGTACCGTTACTACTCCGATTTCGAGTATAACCCATGGCACAAGTACACCTTCACTTCAAGTTCAGCGCTACCAACCGGTGCTACCGTTGAAGAAGTAAATTGGAAGCAATATGTATCATATGCGTATGGAAGTTCTTCTACACCTGTGATTACTTCAACCGTCTTGGAAGGATGCGGTACTGACGTACGATATAACTACCTAATTACTTCTGCCACCTGTTCAGGTGCAATCGCAGCCAACCTCTTATCCGGTACAAACTCAAACGTTAACGAACGAAAACTGATCTCTTCTATTGGAAACTCAGCAGCTTCTGGAACTTACTCTCAGGGAACTGGTTGGAAGACAGCAGAAATATGCGACAACGCTAACTCTGCTGGTACCGCTTGTTCCTCAAGCACAGGTAGCCACAACTACATCATCAACGCACAATCCAATTCCGGAACTGTCGGAATGGGTGCGAGAATGACTTCAAGCATATACGTTTACACATACGCTTACAACAGCGGTGGATCAAACAGCTACCTGGAAGTAATTTACTCCGGTGGATCTGACTCGGATGCCCCAACCTCCAGTCACGTCCCATACAGTGGATTGACTTCATATGTTGAAGGTGAGAGAACCTTCTTCACAACACTAACTGACCTGTCGGGAATCGACACAACATCGACCAACGGTGTAACAATGTCCTACAGCGTCAACAACGGTTCTTGGACCTCTGTCAGCGCAACGACAATCCAAACCTGCACATCGACTGCAAGTGAATGCCGATTCAAGGCTACAACTGCAGATATCAGTGCGGGCGATTACGTCGAGTACTACTGGAAGTTCCAAGACCTAAATACCGCCGGTGGTGCAAACCTAGGATATGATCCTGCACCACCTGCAAGCAATTCAGCACCAGGGACATGGGTAGAGAGCAACGCTCACTACTTCTTTGTTGATGATATTGCAAACGCTGGAGACGCTAAGAAGTTCACAGTCTTGACAACGGATGTCCACTCGGGTAGTTACTTCTCCCCGCAAGGATTCCACGACAGACAGATGACTTATTACGACCACTCAGATGAATACCTCTTCGAGTGGGACGTCTCCAACTGTGGTACTGGTAGTTACTCATGTTTCTACTCTTCCTCGTACTACTTCTACTCACAGTGGAAGTTGCAGTGGACCACAACACCAAGCGGTGGATACAACGGATACGGTGGAACCCAATCCGGTCTTGATGAACTCCATCAAGGCGACGGCGGATACCTCGCAATCAGCGCAAAGAATGGACCTCAGATGAACCTCATCTTCCACTATGACTCCGGCGACAACGCATGGGGTATGGTCGGTATCGGTGATTCAACACCTGAGATCGAAACAGGCGCACTTGCTGGTGGAAGCCAAGCATCTTCTGTATCTACTTACGGATACACAGCTGCTTACAACGTACCTATCCCAGGAGATATTACCGGAACATTCGGTAAGATCACTTGGAACGGCACTGGATACAGCACCTCAAAGGCTAACTGGCTCTGTGTAGGAACAAATGGTTTCTACTACTTCTACCGCTCCAGTTCCTCCAATGCGCGATGTAACACTGGTTACTACTACGCATACCAAACCTCTTCCTACAAGTGGTCTGGTGTCGCTCTAAGCGCTGGATACTACGGACGAATGGCGTCCTCTGGTTCAATCACATACAAGGTTGGAAAAGTTGCGCCTACGCCAGATACTTCGGCTCCTGATATGGACCACGCAGTTTTGCGAGATTCTCACAGTAAGAGTCGAACATTCACATATACAATCTCTGATGCGGGCGATCCACCATCTGGATTGAACGTAAATCAAACCTTGAACGAAGGACCGACGTTACATTACTCTGTAAACAACGGAACCACAACTTCTGTTCTCTTGTCTCCTGTAGGCAAGACACGTGCTGAATGTTCTGCAGGTACTTGTGATTGGAGTGCTACTGTCAATACCTTTGAGCGTGGTGACTACATTGAATACTACGCTACATCTGTAGACGAGTCTACTGTTGCAGGAGGCGTAAACACTCAAACAACAACCTCGAACAATTTCGCAGTTGGCGATCCTAACATGATGCTTATTGTCGAATGGAGAGATATGGGATACAACTCACAATACCTTTGTGATTACCAAGTTATCTTCTATGACGTAACAAACGAAATCGAATTCAAGTACGACACAGGCTGTTCTGCTTACTACGATTACGCTACTGTTGGATACATGGACCACACCCGTACAAAGGGTGACACAATGCGAAACCCTGGTGGTGGATACATGGCCGGTAACAACCCGCACACATCCAACTTCAGAATCGCTACTGACGGAACCGATCATGGATACGAATCGTTTGCAGCAGGTATCAAGCCTGTAACGAACGCAGCTCAGGTCATCTCCGGTTCATCTGGCGGTACACCTACTGGTTACTATTGTTCATACAGTTACTACTGGAACCAATACAAGACCGGATGTAATGCTAACATCGATCTTCCTTCTGGATTTACTTTCGATTACTTCCAGAAGTCTTTCGATGGTGACGACAGCAACGACCGACTTCGAATCGGCCGCGCTGGTTACCTCTACATGATTGACAACGGGGCAACATCCCTTGAACGTGGTATCACCACATGGGGCACAAACATGCCTGATTTGCCATACTCAAGTAACTCTGCAGCTCGACCTGGTACAATTGCACCATGGTGGGGCTATTACAGCAGTTACTACTGCTATGATAACACAGCATACGATTGCGGTGTCTATGTACGTGCAATGCCATTCGAAGGCAAGGGTACTGATGTCGACAACGACCTCGACTGTTCAGGAAACAACGTAGAATGCATCTGGGACAACGAAGGATCACCATACCGAATCAGCCCGAACAGCGACTATCTCTCTGTAACTGGTGGAGATCTAACAATCCAGCCAGGAACAGTCATACAAGTCGAACAAGGAAAGGGAATTTCTATCGATGGTGCTTGTGATTCAGTCAAGGCTATTGGAAACTCCACCGATCGTATCCTCTTCGAGGGTGCTGCTGGTGCGGAATGGAAGGGTCTCTCTTTCACAGATGATTGTGCAACAACCTCTGGTACTGATGACAGACACGTATTCAGTTACGTAGACTTCAACAACACCAGTACTGCTGCAATCACTGCAGGTTCACGACACCAAGATTACAACGCATACTGTGCTGACAGCAACGGTGGTACACGACCATGTTACTCCAACGCTAACGTCGGTAACTTCACAATGAGCGAAGTTTCTTTCACCAACGTTGAGACTGCAATCAGTCACGGTAGCGGTCAGGGAACTTCAATCACAATGATGAACTTCGCTATCAACGGTGCAGACAACGCTTGTATCAACCTGCCCAGCAGCGCTAACGCTATGCTCATGGAAGGTACAATGTCCAACTGTAACTCTAACGGAGTTGCATGGGGCGGTGCTATCGTCAACTATCCAGGATCAACCGCAGGAATGCTCCACGTTGAGAACGTAACAATAGAGAATGCATACAAGAACCTCATCGATACCGATTTGCAACATGTAACAATCTCAAACGTTAGTGCAAGTTTCACAACAAGTGGTGCTGCCCAAACTGGAGTTGCATTGGACTCAGCATTCGGAACAGCAAGTGAAGTTAACATCTTCAACTTTGATGCTCCAGGATACTCAAGCGTCTCAATCAATGCCCTTGGTTCAATCAACATGACTGATGTCGACATCGGAAGTGCTACACTTGCCATCACTCCTGGTGGCTCTTCGAGCACAGCGAACGGACCTTCTGGAGATTTGGCTATCTTCCAAGACATTGAGGCTGGCGATATGACATTGACTCGAATTCAACCTTCGATCTTCAATGACGTAACTGCTGGACACATTGACATCTCAGGTAACGCTATCTCGACTGATGTTATGTCTGTTACAAATCTCGACTCTGGTCGATTTGGTGTAGCAGGATGTGGATGGAAGATTGATGTAACAACCATTGATTCCGACAGAGTATACAGTAGCTGTTCAAGCAGTGCTGCACCAAACAACTTTGTCGTTGATGGTGGTACTCTATCTCACACATCGAGTACAGACCACGCTCTGTACGCTCGTAACTCCAAGATGACTGTTGGTGATGTTGCTATTACCAGTTCTAATGCTGGTAGCGGTGTTTACCTTGCTTATGCAAGTTCAAACGCTGAAGTTCGCCTAATCGACGTTTCTCAGAACACTGATGATTGTGCAGACGCCAACGGAGCAACATCCGATTGTGATGTTTACACATCATCCTCTGCACTGATTTACTACGGTGGCACCGCAACTCTACGTGCATACCGACTTGAGGCTGTTAACTCAGTCATCGAAGAAGTAAACAAGAGCGGACACGTTGTAAGTGCCAGTGTTGTATCTGCTGCGGGAGCTGAACTCTTTGAAGTTGGATCTCACATCACTGATGCAAACGGAGAAGCATCTGTGTGGGTTATTACTGGCGACAGTGCAGGAAACACCTACTCTGACCACAACCTTCGTGCATTCGGACCAGCCGGACAGAACGAGACTCTCTCGACTGATACCTGGTATGCAAGTGATCTGACCAGTGGATTCACCATTGGCAGTTCATACGCTCTGCTTCTCGAACCAGCTCCTGTTGATTTCAATGGAACCAACATGGACTGTACTTGGTTGGCAGCATGGACTGATGCTGACACCGGAGCGGGTCTACCTACAAACGGTACCACCTCTGCAGGAAATACGATTTACGAATTTGACGGAACCCCAATGACATTGACTGAAGATCTTAATCTCAATGGATGTGTCATCAAACTCATGGGAGCTGTTCTAAGTGTCAAGTCTACTGCAACCAGTACTCCTGTGCTAACACTATCAAATGGTGGAAAATTGCTAGTGGGAGAATCCTCGGTAGCAACCGGTTCACTGAAGGCTGTTTCTTCAACATACCCTCTAACACTTGATATCCAAGATGGAACTCTTGAAATTGATGGCGGTATTGTCCGTGATGTAGCTCAAGATGCAGCGACAGGGTCCGCTCTGTATGTTGGAGATGGTGCTACTCTCATCATGAAGAACTCAGGTACTGTTTACGGTTCATCTGCAAGTTCCTCTGAGATGGCGACTGTGAAGATTGACGGCGGCTCTGCTGACCTTGATTCCTCCAGCATCATCAACGTTGGAAACACAGGTACTGCCCTTTGGGTTGAACAAGCTGGCGGATCATTCACCAACATTGGTGTTTCAAATGCGGCTGTAGGTATCCAAGCATACAACGGCGCTCCTCAAATTGACGGATTTACATCAACAGACAACACTGTTGGTATCGATGTCTATGGCGGAATGAGCCTTCCTACAATCTACCGTTCTACTTCATTGTCAGGACAGTCAACTGGTTGGACAACGTACGCAGTAGACCTTTCCACATTCCTTGGAACTGGAGACTATCTGCAAGTTGGTGCTAACTCCATCTATGGTGGTGGAAATGCTCACCCAACCTACAACTATGCCACAAGCAAGTATTACATGATCACTGACCGATGGAACATCGAAGTTACCTACGACGATGGAAGCGGTGAAGTTTCAGAGAACATCACGACACCAGACAAGTTGGGGTACTACCCATATGGTTCAAACGATCCTAAGTCTGGAAACGGAGCTGCTACATACGCTGGTGGTGAAGGTGGAGTCGCTTCATGGCACTGTAACGAATACGGTTACAGCTATGGGCCATCCGCTACAAGTGACTTTGATGGTTACATGTACTACCTCTGGAGATTCTGGAATCAAGGACCACAAACCAATCCAGGTTACCCAGGTTACTACTACTATCCAGATCAATTCGGATTCCGATGGTCTGAAATAGATTCTGATACCACACCAAACAATGGATATTACCCATACCACTACTGGGGTTACTACTACACCTCATACCATGGTGGACAAGGGGCATACAAGCCTGTTGAAGGATATGTTGGAGGATCATACAACGTCTGTCTCGATTATGCGTATTCATATTACATGAATCCTGGACAAGGCGCTCGTATGTCATTCCCAGTCGTAGATATCTCAGATACTTCAATCTCGAAGGTTACTATGTACGTCGACGTTCTTCACAACCGTGCAGACAATTACCAAGACCGACTCGACCTTGTCGCTCGTGCTGGTAACGATCCAAGCGACCTCGGAGACTACCTCAGAGACAGCGGTACAGCCACTTTCAAGAATGGTGCAATCACTGGTGCTGAGAATGGTATCGAAATTGGTGGTAACTTTGCTGCTGGTACATTCGAATCCATTGACATTACTTCACCAACCGATTCTGGTATAGAAGTGACCGGCGCAGTATCTGCTGCTATGGATGACATGGAAGTAACCGGTGGAGATTACGGAATGCTCGTATCTTCCTCAGGTTCAGGATCTATTGATCTGACAAACATGGACTTTGATGCTCAGAACACTGCTGGTATTTACTACGTCAAGAACTTCGGTGGAGACCTTTCAGGTACCATCACAAACAGCGCTGGAGCTGCATACAAATACGGACCTCTTACAAGTAAGAATGTCGTATTCGACGGTATTACTCTAGCAGGAAACGATGTTGGTCTTGAAACCGCAGGAAGCCAAGAGTTTACAATTACTGACTCGGCATTTGCGAGTACGACAAACGATGTCGTCGTAACAGGTTCGAGTAAGGTTGACTTTATCGAAGGAAGTATTGACACATCCAAGATATCTGTCACAGGAACCGGTGATTTCGAGCGAATGCGCGAATTGGTAATGACCATCGAAGCTGATGGAAGTGGTGTCCAAGGTACAAACGTTGTACTGATGAATGCTGACAAGAAAATCACTGGAACAGGAACAACTGATGCCAATGGTGACGCTTCTGGAGTTCAATTCAGAACAATCCGTGTTGATTCATCAGGTCCGACATCTGACAACTTGGCAGGATATGAAGCAGCTACTGTTGCTATGATTGAATACACATCCAGCACGGGTGACTTCAGATACGCTTTCGAAGGTCTAAGTCTTTCAGATGCGAGTGGTAACACCGGAACCATCGACTTAACTGATCGTATTGAAGCACGTGTCTGTTACACATTCAGCAGTTCGAGTTACGTTATGGTTGCAGGATGCAGTGGTTCACGATACCTCGGTACTGGTTCCTCTCGTTCATTGAATGACGGTAATGGTGGCTCCTACAATGAGTACGGTTACTACGGAGCTACCCCTGAAGATATGTCTGGAAAGACAATCATGATGGATGTACCGTTCATGTACTTCGATAATAACGAAGAACACAACTGGAACAACACCAAGGTTTTGATCACAGGATCTTACACATTTAGTGATACCCAACGATGGTATGCTCAAGGTGGATCTGATGCACCTGAATTGTACCTACACGACTCTGAAGTATACGGTCTCGCTGTAAACCCAACAACCGGTCAACAAACCGGTGTTGAAATCGGTTACGTGTACCAAGCAATGGACATTTCAATCAAGAATTCAACATTGAACCCAGTTGCGTCGGTTACCAGTGGTATGGCTTACGCATCTACATGGAGCAGCAATGATTATGTTTCTGAATGGTTGAGAATGGAAAACGTTACAATGACTCACTATAAGGGATATACTCCATTGAACAATGCAATCTCTTCGACCGATGTTTGTGTTAACTTCTATGGATCCGATGATTCATACATCGTCAACAGTACATTTGCTGACTGCGGTGCAGGAATTTTCTTCCAACGCTCTGGATACTCTTATGGGCACAATGCCGATGAGTTTGGTGCAGATAACACAACTATCCAAGGAAACACCTTCGTTGATGGTGGAGAAATTGCAGACGTATGGTTCTACACGAATTCATATGCAGATGATGCTGTTGTCACAGACAACACGTTCAGCAGTTCTACAGGTAAATACGGTGTTCGAGCATACGATCAAACCACAAAGCGATTGACCGTTACCGACAACACTTTCGATGGACCTGAAACTGCGATTCAATTGATTAACACAAATGGATATATGTTGGACGGCAATTCAATCACCGGTGTAAGTGATGCTACTAAACCTGGTATCACAATCAACGGTGGACATGGTGACGTATCCAACAACACGCTATTGGACGCAGACGGTGGTATCCGAATTGATTCGGCAGAAGCACCTCCTGCACCATCCACATCCTTGTGTACAATTGCATCTAACGCTTACAGATCGTCTGCGACATGCACATTCACAATACCTGCGGGTGCTACTGCGTATGTCGATCTTGAATCTGACAGCTGGGGTGGAGAAATCGGACTTGAAATTACCAAGCCTGATGGAACAACGGACACATGGGCTGCAGGAACATTCAGTTCCAACACAGCATATGCACGTTACACATCCTACAGTGTCGCAGGATCATACACGCTGAAGGTTACCGATACATGGGGTGACGGTGGAGCTAACATCGCTGTCTACTACGGTACAAGCACTGGCGGATATTCTGGACCAGTTGTTGAGAACAACACAATCGGACTAAGTCCTACTCGTGTTGCTCCTAACGCTGTCGGTCTAGACTTTGTTGACTGCAACTCAGTAACAGTCCAGAGCCAATTGAACACCATCAACATGGGCGACAATGCAGTCATCACTGACGGCTGTGACGTCAATGATTTCGGCTCAAGACTTGTTGGAACTGGTGTCTCTGGCAGTATCGGTATGTCTTCCCTCAACTCGGGAGACGACCTAACCCTCTCTGGAACTGATATCAGTGGATATGCATACGGTATCTCAATCGATGACGCTACGCTAACACTTTCCGGTGCTGCTACTATCGCAGGATCTGTGGCTGGTGTCTTTGCAGAAGATGCAACTGTAACTGCTATCGGCGCTTCAGTCGATGGTGGAGCAACAGGTACTGGATTGCACATGGTTGACGGCGACTACTCGTGGATTTACCCACTTGACGCTGCTGGAGACGTTGGTGTATATGCTGAGAATACTGAGTTCCGATGGGACGGCGGTACCTCTACTGCAACAACAGCACTCCACGCAGTTGAATCTGTAGGATCTGTTGAGAACCTCACATGGTCTGCTTCAACAACGCAAATTAATGCAGGATCGAATGCATACGTTACCAGTATTGGTAACACACTCGATTCAAATGCAATTAGTATCGTTGCTTCCGCAACCATCGATGAAGCGAACCTCTTCAGTCTCGATGCAACTCACCTACAAGGTACTGCATCTGCTGTTGGTATGTCTCTTCTATCAACTGACGGAACACGTGCAGCATACGTATCACCTTCATTCCAGCCTGATATCATGGCTGTAGACGGTGACGACTCTGATTGGATTGGTGGAACACCACTGAACCCATCAGACGATGCTATGCCTGGTATGGTATCTGGAGACGGAACGAACGATCTCCTCGTAACTTACAGCGAAGGTGACGCACTCTACATCGGTATGACCGGTGAAGACCTTGCAACCAATGACCTGTTGATTTACTTGGACGTTGTTGCTGGTGGTTCAAACACTGGTTACAACTTGAACGCAGCTCACACATTGCCTGTCCAAGCAGATTATCTGTTCTGGGCAACAAGTGATACCAACATGGATCTATACTCCAATGGATTCCTTGGCTGGGGAACAAGTTCAATGTCGACAGATGCTGTTGATGCTGACTTGGGAACAACAACTGCTGGTTTCTTTGAAATCGCAATTCCGTTCAGCCGCCTTGGTGGTACTCCAGAGGCTGTAAACATCGTTGCTATCCTACAAGATGGATCGGCGAACATCCAAAGTGTTCACCCATCACAGACTGTAACAACTGGTGCTCAAAGCCTAACTGAGTATATCTCTGTTGAGACAACTCACGACGATCTTGAAACCGGAAGCATTAGCGATGAAGTATTGGTTTACAGAACCTACAAGGGTACAACCACTGCTGGCGCTGCTAAGGATTACGATGTCATGATTAAGACACAAGCAGATTGTGCTTATGACTGGGCAACTATCGACGCTGTCTCTATGGCTACAAACCAAGAGTTGACAGTTGACATTAAGCGTGCATGTCCTGAAATCCAAGCCGCACTTGCTGATGATGCAGTTGATGAAGACAGTGGTGTTTACACCATGTCTCTCACAAGTCTTGCAGATGACGTACAAGACGATGAAGCTACATTGACTTGGACTGCTACTGAGGGAACAACTGTTGCTCACAGCAATGTACTGGTTGACTGGAACAAGAACGGACACACAGTATCGATCACACCTCTCGATGACCAGTTCGGTACCATCGAATTCGAGTTTGTTGTAACAGACAGCCACGGATTGACAGATACCAAGAACATGACGTTGACTGTTAACAACATCAACGACAAACCAGTCATCTGTAACACAGAGCGTATCGATTGTATGCCGGTCTTTGTAGACGACGGTGCTTACACGAACATTGTTCCTGAAGGATTCGGCAGTGTTTCCAAGTTCCTTGGAGACATTTCCAATGCAAGTAAGTCATACGTCCGTGATATGGACAACGAACAAAGCCCGGTCCGTCAAGTGTACACATGGGGTGCATCCGTACCTACTGACTGTATCGCTTTCAGTGTCGAGGTTGTTG
This sequence comes from Candidatus Poseidoniales archaeon, assembly GCA_003602665.1. GTDB lineage: Archaea > Thermoplasmatota > Poseidoniia > Poseidoniales > Poseidoniaceae > MGIIa-L2. Next base: position 45,304 of record QQSG01000045.1, on the reverse strand, counting down.
CTAACGAACTTACCATGACTGAAAACACTGGTAACGAACTCGGTGGTACTTGCCCAGTTACACTCACATTGAGTGATGACGGAGCAGAGAACACAGAAGCCGACAGTGTCGTCGTGGACTTCTCAGTTAGCCCAGTAAACGATGCCCCAGTTGTTCTCGATTGGGACGTTACTACTGGCGCTGTTGTAACATCTGCTAACGGATCTACACCAGTTGCTCCTTGGTCCATCTCCCTCATGGAAGATGACACAAGCGTCACAAACTTGACTTATGACTTGTCTGCAGTCAAGTATGACATTGACCATGAAGCTGCTGACTTGACTTGGACCGTTGAACCAACTGACCAATGTACATACCAGAACTACTTCACCGCAAGTATCCAAGGCGACAACCTCGTCTTCGAACTGGTTCCAGATGCAACGACCAACGCTAACGCTTGGGAAATTGATTACTTGAACGATAACGGTATCCACCAAATCGGACCAAGTGGATCTGACTTCTGTCAAATCCGCCTTGTACTGAAGGATACCGCTACTGCACCAGGTTACGTACCAAACTACGATCAAACTCTGATGCCAATTGCTGACTACACACAAGGTGTTGCTACTCAGGAAATTGGTGTTCGTGTTGANAACGTTCGTGAATTGGTTGGAGATTACTACTTCGACGATGCAATCGGCTTCGACTTCCTCGGAATCAACAACGTTCTCTCAGGTACATACGTACCTGTTGAGGTAACAATTGGTGCTGGTGGAGACGTTGGACCGTTCACATACGACCACATGTTGGCTGTAACTTTCCACACAGATGGTGGCCATGGTGAATCCGAGAATGTCAGATACTATCCAGTACCTGCATACGGAGAAACAATGGTACTTCAGGAATACGTGTACATCGTTAACTCCTCTGGACAAATCTATGTCGAGATGGATGTTCTAACCTGTTTGGATGCAGAATGTGACTTGAGCAAGGCTCCTGCTGACCGCTTCCAGACCGACGATCCTAAGTCCCACAGAGCTAACTCTGGTGGACAACAAGGTGACGATTGGTCCAAGCCTGGTCAATATGGTAGTGATGCATCCAAGACATCCGAACGCCGTCCTCTCCTCGAAGACAGCGATTGGTGTAACAACGTCATGTACTCAACTGCTACAGCACCTGTATGTAACCACGCTAACCAACCTGCAAGCACTTTCCTTGCAGCAAACAACTCTGGACGAATACCAAGTGTTGTTTCGCTCGGTAGCGGACTCGGATCAGTTCCGTCATTCGCTCCAAGCATGGTTGTAGTTGCTCTCGCAGGATTCTTCGTAACTGCTCTTGCTATGTCAAGCCGCAGAGATGAAGAAGACGCTGAAGAAGTAGATACACGAATTGTTGATGACGAAATGGCAGTGAGCCCTGTTATCGCAACCATCTTGATGGTCGCTATCACAGTCGTTCTCTCCGGTGTCATCTATGTTTGGGCATCTTCTCTTGCAGAGACTGGTAAGTTAGGAACTCCTCGAGTTACCTTCGATAAAGTGAATGAAAACCTCGGTGCTGCTGATGGATACTGGGCAATCAGTGTTGATCAAACAGAAGCTGAACTTTCAACTCAGTCTGTCATCGTGACAATTCTGTACACTGACTCTACTGGGACAAGAACATCCTATGCTACATCCCTTGCGAACACAAGTGATGTGTATGGATTCAGTCCTTCGAACAGTGATTCATTCATTACCTTCTTCGATAAGGTAGAAGATGAAGGAACCTACAAGGAATCAACCTTCGGTATTGGTGACCAAATTATGGTTCGAACCCATGCTCCTGATGGTACTGCGATCACGGATGGAACAATCCGTATCACATACGAACCAGGACCAGGTGAATCATCGGTCATCAAGACCTACAACGACCTCGAGTACAACAAGGTCTGAAGTTGAAAAACTGGACGACAGTTGATGGGCCAGTGGCTTCGTGCCACTGGCCCGATCTTCTGCCGGTAGGCGAATGCTTTCAAGGAAGCAGACATTGGTCTGTACATGAGCGACGTATGTCTCTGTGTAGTCTTTGATTGTGATGGCGTTCTGGTTGACTCAGTAAGCTCATGGAAAACACTCCATGACGGCTTTGGCACTGACAATAGTAAGAATCTCTCTCGCTTTATTGCAGGAGAAATATCTGATGTTGAATTCATGCGATCGGACATTGCTATGTGGAAGGAGATACGTTCTCCAATTCATAGGGATGAGCTCTTTCGAATGTACTCAGGTATCTCATTGATGCCTGGTGCACGTGAACTCGTTGCTAAGTTACAAGATCATGGCGTTTATGTTGCTATCGTTAGCGCGGGTGTTGACATATTTGTCAGCAGTATCGCAGCTTTACTCAAAGTTGATGATTGGATTGCAAATGGATTCGAATTTGACGAAGATGATTACTTGAGTGATCACGGAGTTTGTCGACTTCATGCCAGCGGTAAAGGAGAAATTATTCAACGACTAGTTGAAATGCACGGTTTTGAATCCAAGAACGTGCTTTCAGTTGGTGATTCTGAAATGGACCTTTCCATGATGATTGAAGGGAGTCATTTCATTGGCTTTAATCCAAGTCGGGAGTCTTCTACCAAAGCCTTTGAAGAATCAAATGTTCCTATCATTTACGAAAAAGATCTCATGAAAATTCTCGAATATATTGAACTCCCTTCAAGCGAAGGGAATTGATGTGGATTTGTGGGATTGCAAATTGATAACTGTCAACATACACGGTTTGGGTTGGAACCCGAGCATCTTTTGGTACGATGTTTGATCTTGCCAAGTGGATGAACAAACGAGAGTAGTTCCTCTGAAATCCATGCACTCATGTCCATGTACGTGTCCTGTAACAAAAATATCGGGCACTTCTCTAATGACAAGGCCATCTTCAAGTTCTGGAGATAATGGGGTTTTACCCCCCCACTGAGGCGCTAAATGTCTTCTTCTTAGCATCTGGCGCATAGCCTCTACTGGTTCGGCATATGTTACTGTTCGAAGACCAGCGACAAAATCGTCAATTGATTTCCCATGGTAAGAAAGTAGCCGCACATCGTGGAGTGAAAAGTCACAGGGATTTCCAACGAATGTGGTTTTGTTGTAGTCCTGTTGTATGTCTTTTTCAAACGTAGGTTGTGGCTCTGCTGGTCTGACTGCATCGTGGTTCCCAGGGAGCATTATACATTCTACCCAATCGGGTAAGAGTTCGAGTAATCGTGCAAATTCTGTGTATTGACCGAATAAATCAGGAATAGCAAGTTCCTTATCTTGTCCTGGATAAATTCCTACACCATCAACACAGTCCCCACTTAATACAAGATATTTGATTGTCTTAGCTAACGGATCAGTATGGAACCATCTGACCATCTTGTGCCATTGCGCCTCTAAAAACGTCTTTGAGCCAACGTGTATATCTGAAAGGAATGCAACACTCACTCCAAAATCAGCACTCACTTTGTCATGTTTATCTTTCATAGGGAAGAATAAATCATCAACATAGAAGATATCACCTGTTTGAGAGAATGATCCGCTAATGCCCAATACGTCATCTGGCATAAGTCCGGCTTCGACAACTTGTTCATGCATACGATCTCTATCATCACCTTGGCGAATGGTGAGTAAACAATTCATTTCTCCGGTTTCATCTTCCAAGCCAAACATAAGATGACCATTTTTGGTATGTCTTGGCTCGTTGACAAGTCCGATGGCAACTGCCAAATTTTCATAACCCTGATAACGTCGATATTCAACATTCAATCTCCCAATTTCTTGTGGTTTTCGAGGTAAACGGGAATTTGTAACAATCATTTTTCGAATACTGTCTAAGCGATCATTAAAGCAAGCCTGAATATCACCCATCTTTCCTTCAGTCGTACTGTTTCCTGTAATGTCATAATGAACAAGGATGTCTAGGTCTACATCCTTTGCTAATCCTGAAAAATCCTGTTCTTTCCAGTCAGGAAGATTATTCCTATACTGAATTTTCACTGGTTCAGGTTCCTTAATCGGGGCAATGGTCCTGCCAATAGGTTGAGTCATCTTATCCGGAGTAGGTTTCTGTTTTTCGAACTCAGCAATCATCTGATCAAGAATGGTAACTGTAAGCATTCCACGCTGAAACCCTATTTTCTCACCTTGGTTCAATACTTCAATCGGCTTTGATTGTGAAAGTAAAATTTCTTTCACACCTGCAGTTACGAGTATTCCTTTTCTCATTAATTCCTGCGAAATCGACCCCCACTCCGCAGACATATTTGCTTAGAGGGGTCGACCCTCCAAAAGGGTTGATGTTCAATCTTCTAGTGATTCGTCATCCCAGTGAACGTCGATTCCCATGCCCTTGCCTTCGACGTTCGGATTTTCACCTGACCATGTTTGAGATTGCCAAGCAGTTTCTTGTGCCGCCGCCGCCGCTCGTTTGTTCCGCTCAATTTCTGCAAGGGCATCCTCACGGGCCTTAGCTTCCCGTTGTTCTAGATCTTTCAATCTGTTTGTTTCTGCTAATTCCATCGCTTGATCCCAGTGCCTGATAGCGGTAAGCAAAGCGAAGTGAACAAATCCTTCTTTGTTTTCTTGACGGTTTCCACCGATTTGAGTCGCTTCAGCGATTGCCCACGTTTTTGAAGCAATACCAACATAGACATATCCAATTTTCTTTGAAGTACCATCATTTCCAGGTCCTGCAATTCCTGTTATTGATATCGCAATATCAGCATCGGCTCGAGCTAATGCCCCTTGAGCCATTTGAATTGCGACCTCTGCTGAAACTGCACCCTTCTTCTCAAGCAATTCTCGACTAACATTCAATTCCCGGATTTTAGCTTCGTATGAATACGTGACCCATGACTGGTTGAACCAAGCACTTGCACCCGCAATGTCAGTGAGGGTACTCGCGAGTAGACCACCTGTGCAGGATTCTGCAATTGTAACGGTGTAGCCGCCTTTGAGTCGGCGGACTAGCCTTGCTGCGGTAGCTTGCGCTTCCTCGTCCATTGTCTAAACGCGGTTGGGCATCTAATTTGAGGTTATTGGATACCTCTTGTTTCAAATACATCTCTGTACACGGAAGGCTGGGTCTGTGGTCTAGGGGTTTATGACGTCGCCCTTACAAGGCGAAGATCGAGGGTTCAATTCCCTCCGGACCCATTACCAGGTGTAATCCTCAAGATTACCAACATCGTCAGCGATGACTTTGGTTATGCCACTTTTTTTGGCAAATTCTTCGGCGTCAATCTGTTCTGATACGAGCATCAAATGAACTGCTCGTTGCCATAGACCTGAAGTGATTTCCTCTCCTCTATGGTCGACTCCGATAAGGATTCCATCTAATTCTGCAAACATTAATGCTCCTGTTGCAGATTGTAATTCCCTACTTGACATAAGTAACCAACGGGCTCCACTCATTTCTTCGCGAAGGTTGGTTCCCAACTCTGAAAAATACAAAATTTTCATGTTCAAACCATCCTATACCGTAACAAAGCGATGATTCCGCCCATGTTGTTGAGTTGTTCCCCTGAATCATGATCAGATGAACATTGAACCAGTTCCGCTCCTATCTCACTAATTGCTTCAACCCAAGTGGAAACAGGGAGGCCATCAATTGTGGCTTCTGGATTCCGAAGTGTGTCTGCTGAAACTAGTAATGTTTCGATTGCTCCTTCCTTCATAGCCCTTGACAATTCCTTTTCACCATATGCAACAGCTCCATTTTTACTTAAACGAAGCCAAACTTCCTCGAGCAATTTAATTTCCTTACTAATCGCATGTTGCGAGAGTAATTCATCGGCTAGACCATCACGAATTATTTCATTCGCTCCTGAGCGACCTGCCATGGATGTAGATACAAGACGTATCGTACGTTGTGAATCTTGACCAAGAATCACATTCCGTAATCGTTCTCTCGCATGACCAGGTCCACATAGAATCATTGGTTTCGTCGTCGAAGTAGCAGAGAGAATTTCTTTTGCGACTTGTTCTTGAAAGGACTTTGCAACGGACTCACTGGTTCGAATGTCTCCACGCTTTCCTCCACCACGCATTGTCCACGTAGCTCCTTCTCGTAAACCTCGCCGTGTAACCTCAAAAAGAATAATTTCATCATTTTCAACAACGATGATCGAAACATTACTCTTCTTATCCGAAGTCATTGTTTCCTCAAGCAGCAATCTGTCATATTCAGGAAATCCACTCAATGAATGAAGTTCGATTTCGTCTCCAACTTCAATGAGATGAGTGTGGTGAGATCCTACGTCTATTGGTGCCTGTTCAATTGTACCATGGACTCGTAGGATATTGGAGTAAGTCTTGTATTCCGTTGTGAGGATTCTTAGTTGAATCCACATCTTTTTTCGCTCAGCAGCCTTAGCCCTGTCTCCAGATTCTGCCGTCGTTGTATCTCTGCGTTCACCAAGCATTGCAAGGCTTCTTCCAGATATTGAAAACCTTGCTAGCACCCACAAGTCATCTTCAGAATCAATCCGAAGTTTCCAATGTTGCTCGCTTTGCTTCAGCAGTTGCATTCAGTATCACCCGAAAACACCAACGAGATTTCCATCCTCATCCATATCCATGTCATTTGCAGCAGGTCGCTTTGGTAATCCTGGCATGGTCATTATTGATCCAAGAATTGCAACAACGAACCCTGCTCCTGCATTTAATCTAAATTCACGAACTGGTAATTCGAAACCAGATGGCGCTCCAAGCATACCGGCATCATGTGAGAATGAGTACTGAGTTTTAGCCATGCAAACAGGGAGTGTTCCATATCCCCATTCTTGAATCTTCTTCAATTGCCGTAAAGCAGGGCCTTCGAAGCTAACATTCGATGCTCCATACATTCGAGTTGCGATTGCTTCAACCTTCTTTTCGATTGAATCACTAGGGTTAACAAGAGGCAAAAAAGGACGACCTGCGGCGACGTGATCGTGTATGGAGTCCACGACAGCATTGGCAAGAGCCTCACCGCCTTCTCCACCCTTTGCGTGAACTTCTGTCCGACAGACTCTGCTTGCCCCACTTGCACGTGATGCTTCTTCTATCGCTTCGAGTTCAGCATCTGTATCACTTGCAAATCGATTGATTGAAACCACGACAGGGACTCCAAATCGAAGCATATTTTTGATGTGACGGTCAAGGTTTGATGTTGCTCCAGCCACAACTGCAGTTACATTCTCTGTTTCGAGTTCTTCTTTGGAAGGTCTGTAGCCCCCACGTTCCCCGAAGGCTTTTCCATGGAGTTTCATCGAGCGAACTGTGACATTCATAACAACACAATCTGGTGCTTTTCCAGATGTCGCCGCCTTGATGTGCATGAATTTTTCAGCCCCCATGTCACTTCCAAAACCTGCTTCAGTAACGACATAATCTGCACAAGAAAGAGCGATTCGATCGGCTACAATTGATGAATTACCGTGAGCAATATTTGCAAATGGTCCACCATGAATAAATGCAGGATTTCCTTCCAGAGTTTGTACAAGGTTTGGTAAAAAGGCATTACGAAGGAGCAAGGCCATTGAACCAGCAGCTTCGATATGCTCAGCCTTAATCGGATGACCCTCTGTAGATTGAGCGATTACGATCTCTCCTAAACGACGTCGAAGGTCGCTGTAATCCTTGGCTAGAACAAGGATAGCCATGATTTCAGAAGCGGCTGTAATATCGAATCGATCTTGACGAACGTTTCCATTTGCTGGGCCTCCGAGTCCAACGACAACATCTCGTAGAGAACGGTCGTTAAGATCTACCACTCTAGGCCAAAAGACTCTGTTTGTATCAATCTTACAGGCATTGCCATGTTTGATATGATTATCGATCAAAGACGAGAGGAGGTTATGTGCTGAGGTAACTGCATGGAGATCGCCAGTGAAGTGCAAGTTGATTTCTTCCATAGGAAGTACTTGGGAATGACCTCCTCCAGCAGCTCCACCTTTAATTCCAAAAACAGGGCCCATGGATGGTTCTCGAATAACACAAGTTGCGTTCTTACCAATTCGACAGAGCGATTGAGTAAGACCAATGGTTGTCACAGTCTTTCCTTCCCCAAACGGAGTTGGGTTTACTGATGTGACGAGGATGAGGTTGCCTTTGGAAGAAGAAAAGCGCTGCTTCATCCCATCCCAGGAAATCTTAGCCATACTCGAGCCGTACGCAATCAAATCACTCGATGGGATACCTAACTTCCACGCAATCGCTTCAATAGGTTCTAATTCAGCCTGTCTTGCAATCTCCAAATCACTAGCCATAATTTCTATGCAAAGCAGTTTGGCTATCAAAGAAACCCCTATTCAGAGGTCAAACCGTCCGATTTGGTGGTTCTTCGACCTAGACCGAATCACTCTTCTTTCATTGAACCAAGGTAATCTGGCAAATCAACACCAGCCATCTTGGCTACATCATGAACTGGAGGCAAAGAACGGATGAGTGAAGAAACAAAGTTGGCTGTGCTTCCTCCTTCGCTTCCACCTGCACCTGAATCCCACACGGTGATCTTGTCGATTTGTAGATTTGCAATTGCTTCAGTTTGTCGTGCAACAATTTCTTCGATCTTCTCGACCATGAGGAGAGTAGCAGCTGCCTTGACATCGCCACCAGCACTAGCAACGAGTTGCTTGTATCCATTTGCTTTTGCTTCAAGAACTGCTTTGGTACCTTCTGCTTCAGCGTTGTAACGAGCGAGTACTGCATCTGCTTCACCCTTTGCGATACGTCGTAGACGCTCTGCTTCTGCTTCGGATGCAATCTCAATCTGAGTCTTAGAAATCTCTTCCTTTACAATCTCTTCAGCACGTAGACGCTCTTGTTCAAGCATATACTGAGCCTTTTGAACTTCCATCTGGGCAGTTCTTCGAGCGACTTCAGCACGTTGCATTGCATGTGCTTCTTTCTCATCGAGATCCGCTTGGTATGATGCAATTTCAGCGCGAGACAAGTTTTCTCCTTGAACACCGAGTGCTTCTTGTTGCTGAACGTAGACACGTCGATCGACTTCAGCAGTTTTTTGTCCTTTCTGAGATTCTGCTACATTGTTAGCAACTTGAACTTCTCTGTCTCGGTCAGCGTTTGCCTTACCGATTGCACCATCACGTTCTGCGTTTGCAACATCGACAAGCGCCTTGTTCACTGCACCAGATGCAGCTTTCTTACCAATGCTTTCGATGTAGTTTGATTCGTCAGTAATATCGATGATGTTGACGTTGATGAGGTAAAGGCCGAGTTTGTGTAGTTCAGCACCAACGTTGTCACGAATGAGTTCTAGGAAAGAATCTCTGTCTTGGTTAATCTGTTCGATTGTTAGACTTGCGACGGTAAGTCGGAGTTGACCCAAAATGATTTCTTGTGCCATTGCTTCAATAGCGTCCTTTGTAAGATGCAAAAGACGTTCTGCAGCGTTAGCCATGATCAACGGATTTGTACTTACACCGACGGTGAATGTCGAAGGGACGTTGATACGAATGTTTTGCAATGAAAGTGCGTTATCCAATGGAATGGAAATTGTCATTGGAGTAAGCGAGATTTTCTTGTACTCTTGAACGAGAGGCCAGACCATGACAGCACCTCCGTGAATACAACGTGATGCTGCACCCCCTTTGATACGTCCATAGACGACCAATATTTCGTCAGAAGCACATCGCTTGTACCGAGTTACGAGAAGGATAAATCCAAATGCTCCGACTGCTAATACTGCAAAAATTATGAAAACTGCCCAGGTTGATGCTTCCGCCATGGTGTATTTACAGAATCCATCCTATTAACTGCTTTGCCTACGCCCGTAAACCCTTGTTAGCGGTTATTCTTCAGATGCTTCATCGAGTGGAATGACGATCATTGTTGATCCAATACGATCGATAACTTTGATGAATTCTCCACTTGGAATGTGCATGGACTTGTCCTCTGCACGTGCTATTACGTTCTTTAGGGAGCCTCCGAGTGGGATCTGAACTTCTCCAGATTCGTTTGGTCGGATTCGCGAGTAGACTTGTCCTCTTTGACCAATAGCATCATCATAATTCATGGTGCCATCTGCTTGTAGGTGGCTTATTCCTCTCATCATTTGAGCCATGCCATACATTCCGCCTGCAGCACCTGCGCCTCCGAATAATACGGCCACAACATCGCTGCCTGTCGCAGACAGACCGAACATACCAGTCAATCCAAACATCATAACCGCTACGGAGAGCCCTTGAATGCTTAACATTTCGAAACCAAGGTCGGTTCCAATATCCGCATCAAAGCCAACTGCTTCCCCAACTCCTCCAATAATGTCTCCAACGAGCATTAAAATCATCATGATAAAGAAAAGGATTCCTCCCAAAATAGCACAACTCACAAAGATGACTTCAAGTAAGGAAGGCGTCTCTATTCCAGCTAAGTCGGTAAGCCATTCAAAGATACTCATATTTATCAATCCAAGGTTGGCCTTAATTGTCTTTACTGGAAGTTCGGCTTAATTTGTACCTTTCTATGCCAACAATGACTGACATGGAGAGTCCTGCCAAAGTCGCTGAAATGATGTTATTGAACCCAGCACTCCAGCACAAAAGCCATGTCCACAGAGGCAAAAAGATGAGGAGTGTGCGCTTCAAAAATGGCCAAAATCCACCAAACAATTCTTCTGCACCATCATCAATGGTTCGAAACGTTGTGATATCAGGAGAAACCATGGTAATCGATGTCAAAAGTCGACGAAGAAGATGAGGGTGATCAGGGAAACAATCCAGGTAATGACACCGAAACCAACACCCTTGCCTTGATTCTTTATTGCATCTTCATTGACTTCACGATTGAGCTTTAGTGGATTCAGAAGTAATTCCTTCTGTTCCATGCGGAACACTACGATGGCGAGCATAATTGCAGCTGCTGCTCCTCCTCCGAATAGGGTTGTAACCCATCCCTCAACTTCTCCCATGAGTTTTATCGAGAGAAAGAATTGGGTAATTCCGAACATAAACCAGAGAAATGAACCTCGTTCTGCTGCCGCCATGGTTTTCCTACACACTCCTTCCTCTTGAATCCAATGCCGACGGAAATAAACAAAATCTCGTGTTTTTGGGGACAGATGTTCTTCAACAAAGAGTTCCCTGCAATACACATGGGGGAACTGAGATATGCGGTCGGAGGCTCGCCCATATCGCATTCACTCTCCCCTTTGTTGTTTTCATTGGTCTTTCATCACTTGAAGAAAAATGATCAGATTCCAAACCTCATCCCTCGTTCGTTGCGACTGATTGAATCAATACATGTTGACGAAGTCTTAGGTTGGGGCTATATTGAGCACGATGAACATAATCCTGATTGGACCCTTTTGGATAGTCGCATTGACTCGAATACAATTCGATTAAACCGACTCGTTGAAGAAGTTCTGACGAGGGAGGTCCGCTCAATATTTGAAGGATCTGAGCCGTCTCGAAAACATCTTCCTGTCTCAAACCATCTTCCGTTGAACTATTACGGAGAAGAGGTGTGGTTGAATCTTACATCTCCATTGAAGCATCAATTGCAGAGTATGGCGTTCACTCCTGTGGATAAGGGAATGGATATCCTTTCTGTCAATACGTTGCGGTGGACTGGTAACGGGTGGTATTGCGCTACATCGGACGGCGCAGGTGTGGTAGATGTTGCTATTCATCACGGAATCGATGTAACATCGGGAGCGGTACTTGGCTTGAATGGCGGTGGGGGCTCAGCACGTTCAATCGCAGACGCATGGCTTGAATCAGGAGGCCATGTTGTCTCACTTGGTGGGCGAAGAAAACTTGATGCATCTCTGGTTAGTAAAAAGTTAACAGATATCGAACAACTCGATTTACTCATCGATTTTGATGGTACGTATGATCCAAAAATCAGCGTAAAGCAAACACTTACGCCAGATTATCTTCCTCTAAACGGTTCACTTCCTGAACGGGACTCTGTTCTTAGTCCAAAGAACTCAACAATCGATGGAAGATGGATGCTTGTAGGACAGCATCTCGAGTCATGGCGTCGTCTCTGGGCGCCTCAATGTACAGAATATTTACCCACACTTCCTCAACTCATGTCATGGCTGTCTGATTGTGAATTGGAACTGGCCATTTCAAGAAGCAAATCTATGGAAGAATGAAATGTCCGAAGAGCCAGCGAACCATATGAGCGCACGCTCCTTGGTGATGTGTGGGTTGCTGGTTTTAGCAACCTTTTCGGGAGTGCAAGCATTCCCTGAAGAGGATTCCAATTTCCAACCCCCTCATTCAGGACCGGACTTTCCGGTGGGTTACATCGATTTTTCAGTGAACCAACAAGGGCCTCCTGGACAAGAACATCGCCTCGTCTATCCAGCAATGGATTCTGGGGAGGACAGTGAAGTAGCAGGCAATGGGCCATTCCCATGGATGGTCTTTATGGTTGATGAAAACGAAACTCCAGATAACTACATGCTCCTTTGTTCACGAATTGCACAAACGGGTACAATGGTTTACATTTCTCCATGGCAAACCAATCTGGAACTCAGTGATATTGTCTCCGATTTAGAAGATATTCAAGCATGGATGCACGATGCAAATCAATCCAATGAGGCAGTACTTGGGATGTTTGGCTCCGTCGACGAAACGCATTGGGGCCTCATTGGCCATGGAGTAGGCGCAGTTATTGCAACAAATGGGTACATCAATTGGCTTACACTTGCAACAAATCAAACTGCTCAGCCACCGCGAGCTATTGTTGGATTGGCTCTTGAGGTTGAAGAAGTAAACGAGCCGCTCACTATACAAGCACCTGCGCCCAACATTGGTTTGTTCATCACTGGAAGTGCTGACGAAGTAGCACCTGCAACCGAACACGTTCTTCCAGTGTTAGAAAATGTTGATGGATTTGCATGGCAAATTCTTCATTCGCTGGGGGCTAATCATTATCAATATCAAGACTCTTCTTCCTTTATTGAGAATTTCAACGATGGTGATGCTTCACTTACTCAGGAAGAACAACTCGATCATGCAATGGAACATGTTCTTCCTTATCTTGATTTGACATTGAGAGGAGACCATTCTTCCTTCCGTGAGGCTTTCAATCGACCGAATGAGGTCAATACAGTGACCGATCCAAATGGGTATGTTGACGAGGACTTCGATGAGGCGCAACTTATTCCTCTTTCAACCCCAATTAGTTTGAATGGGACGTTGTTCAGTCCGACAGATGAAGCTGTTTTCGTAGCCTCATGGTCGATGCGAAATGGCGATCTATACGACGATATTCCTTCGAATTGGACGGTTACCACAGAGTGTATGCTCGATAACTCAACGGTGTTTTCAGGTGTTATCATCAATGATGAGGCGAGATGTGTCGTACCAATGAGTGGTGTTTCTCCAGGTGCTCATCAAATCAAACTGAAAGTATTCGTTGAAGGTGGTTCTGGATTTATTACATTTGATTTCAATAGAACCAATGATCCAATTGGACTGATCAACCCTTTGCCTGAACTTCTTGTCCCGCAGAGAGGGTACGTTCATCTTGATTCTTCTGAAATTGCAACTGATCCTGATGGTCAACCAATTGAAGTAATCAATGCTACACTCCTTGATAATCAATCACATTTCAATGTCATTGTCGATTCTGATTTATTGGGATTCACTCTCATCCACTCGGTTGATGAAGAATGGGAAGGGACAACCAATATAGCGTTAGAACTGAAAGCAGGAGGTGCAATCTTGGATGTTTTGAACGTCACCCTAAACGGTAGCATCCTTCCAATAGACGATCCACTTATCCAATTCTCTACGGTTGAACAACAAGTGATTGATGAAGATGGCCCAACAGTTTGGTTTGATAGTTCACAATACGTTACTGACCCCGAAGGTGCACCATTGTCTATGGACATAAACGGATTGTCTCAAGGGGAAGGTGAGTTGCTTTCATGGTTCGTTGAACCTTCAAATGACACAATTCGGTTCACTCCATTACCCAATGCGAATGGTGCAGAAGTGTTCACGCTAACTATCTCTGATGGATTTAATGCGCCTCTTTCAATCGATGTCCCGTATAGAGTCAATGCGATGAATGATCCATTTGATGTAACTGAATCCTCTTGGGATATCGACCTTGCAGAGGAAGAGACACTTATACTCAATCTTCTTGATTTTGCAGTTGACCCTGATGGAGACGCTCTCGTCTGGGTCTTAGAGTCAGAATCTTCCACAAAATCCCAGTTGGCGATTTCAGGCCAAGAGCTACTCATTTCTGCATTGATTGATGAAAATGGAATCGATGATGGATGGTGGCTCAATGTCACAGATGGTGATGTTGTTTTCGAAAAGAGAATCACATTGACGATAAGTCCAGAACCAGATCGACCAGTCTTATCGAATGGTTCAATCACAAAGACATCCGAGGATACTCTCTTGTTGGAATGGCTATGGAGTGATACAGATCCGGACTCTCAAATGGATGTTATCGTGACGCTGGATGGTGTTCTCCAAAGCGGAACAATGACTTGTGATTCTTCCTTGTTAAGCACCTGGTGCTCTCAAACATTTACTGCGGAACAAATTGAGGGTACCACTTTACAGTTCGATATCATTGCAAGAGATCCAGCGTTTGCAGATGTTTCAATTCGTCTACAATACACTGTTCCAATCGAACCTGAAACGCCTTCATCAGATTCGGGAGATTCTTCGAGTGGAAGTTCAACGCTTGTCGCTGCCATTATCATTATTCCACTTGTTGGCCTTATTGGGTGGATGCTGTTCCAAGTTCGAAAGCCACCGCAGAAACCAGAGCCTGCAGATCAATCAGGTGGTTTATTAGCACGTGCAGAGCGCAAAATAAACGAATCATAGAGGAATGTTACCGTGCTTCTTTGGCGGGCTCCATTCACGCTTTGAACGCAGAATGTTCAATGCTCTGCAAAGACGCAATCTGCTTTCTGAAGGTTCGATAACATCGTCAAGCCAACCATTTCTTGCGGC
>QQSG01000045.1:26897-30302 GCA_003602665.1 Candidatus Poseidoniales archaeon | reverse complement strand
TCTTGTTGTTCTGGCTCAACAGCGTTGATTTCCCTTCGATGGATGATATTGACGGCTCCTTCAGCCCCCATTACTGCAAGTTCAGCAGTTGGCCAAGCCACGTTATAGTCGCTCTGTAAGTGCTTACATGACATAGCCAAGTATGCACCACCGTATGCCTTTCTTGTGATGAGTGTAAGTTTAGGAACCGTTGCTTCAGCATAAGCAAACAGAAGTTTAGCTCCATGTCGAATGATTCCACCCCATTCTTGAACGACACCTGGTAAGAATCCAGGAACATCTTCGAATGTTACAAGCGGTATGTTGAAGGCATCACAAAGGCGAATGAATCGAGCGGCTTTAATCGAAGCGTCGATGTCTAAGCAGCCTGCGAGAACATTCGGTTGATTACCAACTACGCCAATTGTTCGTCCGTTTAGTCGAGCAAACCCAATGATAATATTTTCAGCATAGTTTGTGAAAAGTTCCAAGAATTCGCCGTCATCTACGACTTCTTCAACAACTTTCACCATGTCATAAGGCCGATTTGGGTTGTCAGGGACCAGAGTTTCCAATTCTTCATTGCGTCGAGTAATCGGGTCTTCAGAAGCGAGGAACGGAGGTTCTGCGTTATTGTGATCGGGAAGATAAGACAGAATCTCTTGAACAAGGAAACACGCATCATCTTCGTCATCAGCTACTAAACAAGCGATTCCTGAACGGGACGCATGAAGTGATGCTCCTCCAAGACCAGATGCATCGACTTCACCTTGTTGTACTTCAGGTGTTTCGAGTGGAGATGATAGGAACAATTGGCCATGCTCTTCTCCAAGTATTGTGAAATCAGACAGACTTGCAGCCAGTGCAGAGACTCCAACGACAGGTCCTAGAACAAGGCTGACGACAGGAATTCGACCACTGCATTGAACGAGTCGATCGAGGAGTTCTCCAGTTCCAGCAAGTGCATCAAGTCCATCGTGAGCCCGTTGACCTCCTCCGTCCCAAATACAGACGAGAGGTGTCTTTGTACGTTCAGCCATTTCAACGACCTTAGCGATTTTCTTTGCATGCATTTCACCCATTGAACCTCCGTGGACGCTGAAGTCTTGAGCAAAGCAGTGAACTCTACGACCATCAATGGTCCCATGTCCTGTGACAACTCCATCTCCAAGTGTTTCATGCAGGAACATATTGTGGTCAGTTGTTCGATGCGTAACAAATGTGTCAACTTCGATGAATGAATCGGGATCTAAAAGCATCCCAATCCGGTCTCTTGCAGTGCCTCTTCCACCTGCTCGAATGGCTTCCTGTGCCTTTAATCCACCTCCTAATCGGGCGCGCTCTCGTCGTGAGCGAAGTTCGCTAACGGGGTCGCCAGTAGGGGTCGCCATGAACTGATGAGGGTCGAAGAGGTTCTTCATCGAATCGCTTAATCTCTTATCTGATGGATTTCTTCTCCAAAGAGATTGGATGTGAGAATTTCACGGACATCTTTGCCCGTTGAGAGTGCATAATGTAACTTCACAATTGCAGCTTCTGGAGATGTTGTAATTCCGTGACCTAGGATGCCCATTTCCTGCTGAATCCTTCCTTTGGAGTAGACATTCATATCCACTGGGCCATGGATGCATTGATTCACAATCATGACTGGGATGTCACTATCAATGGCCTTCTGAATCGAAGAGCGTAGTTCAAGGTTTTGAGAGGCGTCTTTATTTGGATTTTCGATTGGTACGTGACCCAGACCTGTGCCGTGGAAGACCAATGCATCGACATTCGCTTCTATTGCTTCGTTAACCTCAGCGGATTGTAACCATGGTCCGGACATGAATTGGCGAATCGATACGTCCGAATTAAATCGGGATGCAGTAGTTGTAACTTCACGTTCTGATTGGTCTATCCTGTTCTTTTGATAGTGCTCACTGAGTTGAATTCCGATGGTTCCTTCATCGATTGTAACAGTGGCGAGTGGCTGAGTATTTACTGGTCTGAATGCATCACGACGACTTGAGTGGAGTTTTCGAACTCCGGTTGCAGCGTGAATTGAGCATGCTCCATCATCGCTTGTTCGATGCATGGCGACGACAACACAATCCGATAAATTCCCATTTGCTGTTGGGCCTTGGGCGGCCCAGGTCACTGCTGCGATGAGATTTTGAGCAGCATCGGATGAAGCACGGTCGCTTGATCTTTGAGAACCAACAAAAGCAATTCGTCCGGGTGCTTTGTTTCCATCACCACACCATGCGAATGCAACAGCAGATGATGAGATGTGAAGTGTGTCTGTTCCGTGTGTTACGACGACTCCATCACACCCTTGTTGGAATGCTTTCTCAGTAGCATCGATGATTTGGTTCCAATGGATTGGGCGAATATCTTCACTGAACATATTGCCTATTTTGTGCGCATCAATGTTTGCAATGTGCTGCAATTCAGGAACATGATGTACAAGTTCTGAGGGTTCAAATTGAGCAGTAACAGCTCCCGTAACATAATCAACCTTAGAAGCAATTGTTCCTCCTGTATGGATGACACGGATAGTCGGGAGTTCAGGGTTATGATCTGGCTGAGGCGCCTTTGAAGATGGCTGAGTTTCTTTTGTCTCCGATTCGATGACATGCGTCTGTGTAAGGGGATGGCTCAGATTGTATCCATTTGGCAGTTTTACAGTAACGTGTTGGTCAACAGCAGGTGGTAAAATTACGCCTTCAATGATGGTATCTCCAGAGAGAGTTTCGAGTCGCAGTTTTACTCTCGACCCCACAGAAGGTGCTTCAGCCATGATGGTTGCTGCACAGCCAAGCCCTTCAACGCTACGATGGTGGTGCCGGGAGCGGGGCTCGAACCCGCGACCTTCGGATGTCTCAGACACCACAAGGGGGTTTGCACGTCATACGATCGCCTTCAGGCTGCCCTATGAGTCCGACGCGCTACCAACTACGCCACCCCGGCCTAACCTCGCCTGCGAAAACCCCCATTTGAATAATGCGGGTTCAAATCGAAAGAATCTGACCGCATCCTTCATTCGCTTTCACTTATCCGCAGGGGTATGGTCGACCTTTCCACAGCGATGACGGCGGCGCAAGGTGAGCGCCGACAACGAATGCCAGGAGAAGGTAAAGAAAAGAAGGTGCGTCGTACTGGCCGCAACCTCGGAATCGAACCGTTTGACCCAGTGAAGCACGTCCAAAAAGAAAAGGCCGATATGGCTTCAATGTGGCTGGTGTTAGGATTTGCCCTTCTCGTTACTCTCCTGATGCGATATGTACTGATGGGCGTCACGGATCCTGAAAACTCAAAAATTCTGTATATCCTTCCATTGACTTGCATCTTCCTTATTCCAACACTTCATCGAACAATTATGCCAGAACGTTTCGTTGAGCACTATGGTGGCGGTACTTGGTTCAAGGCGGCTTTCCTTCATAC
>QQSG01000045.1:22050-26872 GCA_003602665.1 Candidatus Poseidoniales archaeon | reverse complement strand
TTGCTCGTTAATCCTCCATTTGGAGATATTGCGGCTCCTGAGTTAGCAAAATCCTGGACCGTAGTTGCTGATGATGGTGAAGCAATTGAATATCCATTTGATGTTTCCACAAAGGGAACTACGCTCACATGGCATACAAATGGTTCAACAACTCTGCAAGGAGATGCATGGCTATTGTTCGGCTTAATGGATAACAAAAACTCAGATGGGGCCTCTGTTAACGTGACTCGAGAGTATCAAGCTAATGTGACGACGAGAGATGTCAACGAGTCGTATTGGTATGATAATGCAGAAGCAATCAAAAATGGAACTTCTAGCTCGAACAAGAGTTCCCCCAATCTGACACCTCATGGAGACCAAGATCAACCATTTGCAATCTTTTTGGGAACTGATTTAGGAGAGGGTACTCATACAATTACAGTAGTCATCACTGAAGAAGGAGATCCTTGGGAAAATGTTCAGAAATACATTTGGACTCTAGAGATTATCAACATATCTCCGTTCGATCAAGATAGCATATCTGAATGATTCATTAGAATGGAATCGAACAATGTATCGATTTCCATGGTTACCCGTAATTCTGCGGTCATCGTTTCGACTTTTTTGCGTCGATATGTCCTAACTAACGGGGCAAGAGGTGTCCAAGAAAGGGCGTCAAACATCAGTCGAGTTGGTTGGTTCATGTTCTTGCGTCAATTCAAAGATACTGTTACTTTGTTTCGACAGTGAATGTGAAAGTGAAAGTGAAGTGATTATGGTTTGAGCATCGAAACCAATCGAGCGGTCATGGCATCGAGTTGTATGCGTTCACCGCCACCTTCAACAAGGCGATAATCGACTTCTGCCATGACCTCGGTTAGATCTAATTTGTCAGTTTCGGAAATAAAATCAACACCGTATAATTCCCTGTGAAGTTGACCTACGAAATCAGTTCCTGCCAAACCATATCGATCGAGAAGTTCTTGGAGTCTTCTTCGTGCAACGTGGAAACCATCTTCTCGGCATGCCATGATGTACTGGTGCAATGCCTCAGGTGGAGCAGTTGCTGAAGTTTCATAGACGATGGATCGAGAAATGGTGTCGCTGATTGCAGCAGAAACCTGAAGGGCGGTGATTGCTCTTCGTAAGTCGCCTTGAGCAATACGAGCTAATGCTTCTGCTGCATCGTCTTCAAGCGTCACTTTTTCTTCCTTTGCGACGTGCTTTACTTGGTCAAGAACATCCGAATCTGCGAGTGGGCGAAATCGAAATACTGCACAACGGGATTGAATGGGTTCAATCACTTTTGATGAATAGTTACAGGATAGAATAAATCGACATGTCTCAGCATACTGTTCCATAATCCTTCGGAGTGCACCTTGTGCATCGTTTGTTAGAGCATCGGATTCATCAAGGAAAATAATCTTGAATTTCGCATCGCCGTATGGCTGAGTTCGTGCGAATTGTTTCACCTTTGATCGAATTTTATCCAATCCTCTCTCATCGGATGCGTTCATTTCAAGGAGATTGTCTCGGAAATTTTTCCCATAGACATCCTTGGTAAGTGCCATTGCTGCAGTTGTCTTTCCTGTCCCGGGTGGGCCTGCGAAGAGCAAGTGTGGGAATTCCTTGTGTTCTGCATAGACCTTTAATCGGCTTACTACGGAGGCTTGTCCGCGTATTTCAGAGACACTTTGTGGCCGATGGCGCTCAACCCATAACTCGCTCATATCGTCAAGAGATTGCCGAGCCTCCTTCAACATTCGGTTCCATTTGAATTGGCGATATTGGGCGCCCCCCTATGGGGGGCGTAGAGCGAATCAGTCATAACCTTCCACATCTTAGCCGAGGTGAGCGCCATGAGAACCAAGACCAATTCCCAAAATCTTTCTGCAGCCATAATTATGGTTATGATGTTTTTACTTGCAGATTTATTCGTGCCATCTGCCTTCCCTGCTACCGAACAACTTGAAGAGGAACAGATGGTTTTCCATGTTACTTCGACTCTCAATCCAACAACGGACACATACATAGATTCAGATTTTCCAAATGACGATTTCTCCAGTGACGATACTGGGTTACTTGGGGTTTCAGGGTCAAGCGATGGGCGAATCTTGATTTCATTCCCTTTGAATTATGCATCAACAGATACCATTCATTCATCACAAGTCAATCTTGTGTGCAGCAGCAGTGATGCTTCGGATGGGTTGGCGGTTTACCCAGCAACAACCAGCGTATCATGGAATGAAAGTGCAACTTGGAATTCAAGAAATGGAGTACTTGCATGGGCGCAACCCGGTGTCGATGGTTCCTCCGATCGTGATGGATGGGAGCCCTTCCATCTTACAGCCCCTCTCAATCTTGGCGGTGGTTCTTCGACAGTTGAACTCAACGTCACTGCTTTGACTCAGGTGGCAGTTGCTTCCAGCCAAAGTTCTCTCGACCTCGTCATTTCCGCAAATGAAGCGCAATACGACTGCGAACTGAATGAAACTCTGAATACCGCAAACAGACCAGTAATGATTGTTGACTCTTCAACGACAACTGCAGGCTCTGGCGGCCAAATTACTCCCGATTTTGTTTCTGATGGTGCGCCATTGATGACTGGCGATTTCATCCTTTCAGCAGACCTAACACCCTCAATGACTTGGAATACATATTCCGGTATTCTTGCTGAGGTTCAGATCTCTTTAGACTCAAGTTTCAAGAGCTCGGAAGACGATTATGCCTGGCTTTATAATTCAGATATTAACACTGGATTATTCACTTTCACAGGGACTACTGGCTCTTTTGACATCCCTTCATATGATGCTTTTGAGAATGGAACCTACATGCATTATCGAATGCGTTCAATGGATTCAACAGGAATTCTCGGTTCATGGGAAACAGGTTCGTTCTTCCTCCCTGAACACGACGTCATCGATAACGGAGATGGAACTGCCACAATCGCAATCGATGTGGACGACCTTTCATCTGACTTCTCATTCATTCAAGACGCAGTTGCAGATGAGAACAACAAGAATACAAATTATGGTTCCGCTACTACATTGGATGCGGAATTATCTTCAAACAAAGAGACCATTCCTCATTTCAGATTAGCATTCGATGCCCTCGGGATGCACTCAAATGCAACAATTCTCGATGCTTCATTGAATCTGACTCGCTCAACCTCGAGTGGTTCGGCCACATTGGCATTACATGAGATGGATAATGATGGCTCATGGATTGAAGATGAACTTACATGGCTGAGAAAGAAAACAAATCAATGGTGGAGAGACGGAGGTAGAGGATTGATTGGTTACACGAGCGACACTGGGGTTTTCGGTTCACAGACCAGTGATGACTTTTCATTTGATTTAACCTCGGAATTACAACAACACTTGGATAACGGAAACACGGGTGTAATCGATTTGGCAATGACAACGCGCTCAGAAAATGGTGCCTATTCTGCAAATGCTGGAATTGATTCTGTAACCTTCTATTCCTCTGATGCAACTTTTGAATCTGACAAACCATATCTCTACATTACATATGAATGGGGAACGCCGGTGACCGTTGCACCTTCTCTAACTTCTCCATATAATGGAGAAACCCTTTGGAATCAAACAGGTCACAACTTTACAGGAAATACGACTCCTACTTTGACATGGTCGGCTAGCACATCCAGTTCATATGATATGATTTTTGAATTGTCAACAGACGGGCAATTCCATGATCGTGTCGCTTACGTAGACACTCGTGTTGATTCGGATTTCCTACCAAGTGACGGGGACTTCTCGTTCACAGGTGTTGACAGTCTTGAAGCGGGTCACATGTACAACTGGAGAATGCTTCACATCGATTCTGATGGACGCCATGGCGATTGGACATATTCGACATTTTTGATCAGTAACATGAATTCGACATGGCTTGGTGGCGACCGATATGAGTTTAGACTCAAGCAAGGAAATGCAAGTTCCGATGGACTTCATCCAGCATGTGCAGACACATACATCGATTCTGGTATGCCAAGTTCAAATTATGGTCAAGAAAGTGAACTTCAAGTCTCTTACAACACAATTCCATCTGAAACAACAATTTTGTTTGGTTGTGATCTTTCAAGCACCTTCCTTCCAAACGGTTACGCAGTAGAATCTGCGAATTTGGAAGTCTATCTCAGTGATTTCCCGTTCGGTTCACCAGTCGTTGGGGCGTGGGAAAGCACTCAACATAACTGGACTGAGGACGGGGCTACTTGGGCAACCTATGATGGATCAAATACATGGGGGAATGTTGGAGCAAAGGGCTCAGAGCGTACATCATTGCTTGATTCAGTCACGATTGGCAGCGGCTTTACTTCCAGTTCCTCAGTTACATGGAACGTGACACTCGCAATGCAAAATGCCATGCGAGACAACCACTCAGCAGATTTCATTCTCGGTATTATTGGTGCTGGGTCTGGTCAAATTAGAGATGCTCTTTTCCATACTGGAAGCGCAGTTGATGCAAAGCGTCCCGAACTGAGTTTCGTCTACGTACCAGGTTCTAACGCAATACCGATTGAGCCAGTTCCAGTAAACCCATACAATGGCTCATGGAGCATCCTGCCTGGAATTAACCCTGAACCAGTTCTTCGACCAGTGCTTAACTGGACACATTCCAGTGCAATCAGCGTTGGCGGTTATGCGGTTCAAGTCGACACAACTGACGCCTTTGATAGCAGTGATATGAGTATTGAAACTTCATGGTCGAACTCAGGTTTTGATCTGAATGACAAATCCTTTACTCCTCAAAACGATTTAACAGTCGGAGAAACATGGTACTGGCGTGTACGAACAATTTCGACAACCAATCAACTTGGAAA
>QQSG01000045.1:14404-21983 GCA_003602665.1 Candidatus Poseidoniales archaeon | reverse complement strand
GCAGTTGAAATTCGCCATGAGGAAGCTATGCCTGATTTGGGACTCCCACATTTCATAGACACGTGGTTAGCCGAAGGAGGCACAGAGGGTCAACAGAATCACTCAGCATCCACTTCGATGAAGGTCGGAGAACTCGGCAGTGGCTACCAATCGACAGCACTTCTGAAGATACCACTCGACCAGATACCTTCACCTTCGAATGCTCGTGTTACAAATGCGGAATTGAATATGTGGGCTCTTATAGGATCGGATACGAATACGGAAGTTGCAGTACGACCAGTCTTGCAAACATGGACAACTGACCTCAATAATTCAACCTATGACGGTCTGAATCCATGGACTCTTGACGGAGGCCGCTCCATAGGAAACGACGTTGGTCAACTCAGTGATTTGAGTACTTCAGCAAGTGCAGATTGGATGGACTGGGACGTTACAGAACTCGTTCAAGCAGCACTTGCTAACGGTGATTCCTATCTCTCGATTGCTCTCATGACAAGTGATTCGTCCGACTCGTTGATTACATTTGCAAGCACAGAAGGCCTCTCTACACAACGGCCATGGCTAAACCTCACATGGACCGAAGGGACTTCTCCGATTCCAACGGTAGCTGGTGCAAACGCCTTGCCAGCCGATGGTGACATGGCATGGAATCTCTCAACACACGTTCCTGAACCTGATACACGTCCAGTTTTGAGTTGGACTCACTCCAATTCTGCGAATATCGATGATTGGAAAGTCTTCCTGCAAAATGATGCTTCTGACATCATGCAAGGTTTCACTACGTATGATTCACGAATCGACGGTTCGATGTTCGATTTGCAAAGTCTGACCTTCCAACCTTCGACCGATCTTAGCACAAATCAAAGTATCCGTTGGTTTGTTCAACCTGTAAACAACAGCATGCTCGGTCCACGTTCAACAAGTTCAGTATTCCATATCCCTCATGATATTGGTCAAGAGTTGAACAGTACGTGGGGATACCTCAACATCACTGAAGGTGGCTTCTTGCCATCTCTTAACGAGCCATCTGGCTTCATTCAGGACATTGGACTTGATTCGGGTTCTCCAAATTCAAATCTAGCTGGAAATAGTGTTCTCAGTTTCGGCCGTTCGTCCTTCACAACCAGTACATCTGCTCGCTCATCCGTTCTATTCTCAATAGATATCTCGAAATTACCGCTTGGGAATTCGTTTGAAGTGATGTCTGCTGAACTTTATCTTAACACAGAATCTGGTTCGTACGGAGAAGTATGGTCTAGCCAATCCAAGGTTCTCACGTCATTTGATGCAGATGCAAATTGGAATAACGCGACGAGTTCAACGACTTGGAATGCTCCAGGCGCTTACCATTCATCCGATACTTCAGTCCCAATGAGCGGTGCTGGTCTTGTTCAATCAACTGACTCGACTATTTTTGGGAACATTACGGAAGCGATTCAACAAGCTCTTGTTCAAGGAGTGAATACAATCCACATTCTTGTGCAACCAGAAGAGAACTTCAGCAGTGTTGATGGCAGGGTAGATTTCTTCTCAAGTGATGAAACCTCTACAAGTTTGCGTCCTAGTCTTAATTTGACGTATCGAACAGGGAATCCATATGTTGATTCAAGCCCATCAAATCTGCTTCCTGTCGATAGTTCGACTCTGTGGAACATGTCCGCTCCTCGTCCTACCGGAGTCGATCATGTAAACCATTCTTGGACTCCACCTTCGACCAACGAAACAGGGTATCAGATTTGTTCTGCATCCGATGCTCGAATGATATACGACCTTGCTTGTGTTTTGTCTACAGATGCTACTTCTCTCTCAGAGTCCAACTTAACTTGGGATGCAGCAACGTCTACACTTACGAGTACCGAAGTATCCTCAGGAGATGAATGGCAATACTGGCGCGTTCTCTCTTACCAAGAAATAGAAGACTACTATCGGATTGGAGAATATTCTCAAGTCAATAAATACCGTATACCAGAGGCTCAAGGTTCTGATGATGGAGCAGGAAATCACACTGTGGACTTGTCAAGTGGTTCAATTTTCTCATCGACTGGATTGCTACCTGCTGCTCCAGACACCTACACATCCTCTACTGCTTTCAACTCAAACTATGGATCGAGTGCTTCATTGTTACTTGGTTCAGGAACTTCTGGTGATAACGAAGTGTACATTGAATATGATTTGTCGCAGATGCCTTGGCCAAGTGCAATCACTCCAACCTCAGTGATGCTACGCATGTATCGGACAGGGGTAACAGGTGTTACTCCACTAACTGTGAGCGCTCACGCTTGTTCGACATTCAATGAAGGATTTGTTACATCTCTACAATCTCCTGCATGCAGTGGAACCGAAATAACTCGTTCGACTCTACCAGTAACACCTCCAAACGGTTGGTTGGAGTGGGACATCACTTCATTGGCTCAATCCAACATCGCCAACGGAAATCTTACAATGACCATCAAACTATCCGCTGTGGGAACTGCAAGTAGTCTGCATTCATTCCATTCGGGTGAATCATCTTCTACTGCATTGCGTCCTGTTCTTCGTGTCGATTATGTCGATAACGTGGCAGGTGTTGTTCCACCATCACAACCAATTCTCATCTCGCCAGTAGATGGAACTGTATTGTACAACACAACAACAACTCTGCTTGAACCATTGGACAAACCTACTCTTTCATGGAATCCAGTCACTGGTGCTACAGGATACATCGTTACCATTCGTAATTCCTCTGGGCAATACAATTTCAAATCTGGAATTTCAAGCCAAATCACCGGAACAAGCTTTGTTTTCGGCAGTTCTCTCTCTGCTGGATCAACCTTTGAGTGGTGGGTACAAGCCGTGAATGGTTCGATCCCAGGTCCATCCTCTTCACGATGGATTGTGGGTATTGGTGACCCAACGACACAGGATAATTTCGATCACACTTGGACCTATGAGTTCCAAACTGGAAACGAAATTCAAGAGATGGCTCACACCAATGTCGAAGATGCTTCCATCTACAGTGGAACCGGAGATGTCAACTTAGATGGGGATACGAGCATCATTGGTATCGATTCAACTCAGGATGAGTACCGAATGCTTGTTTCCACAGATTTCGGTCAAATTCCGTTCAATCCGAACATGAACGTTCATTCAGTTGATTTGAGTATGTACCTCACCGATTTAGACTTTGGAGCAGGTGCAACTGGAATGATGCTCTCTGTTCACAAAGTAACGACTACAGGTTGGGGTGAAACTTCTGTAACATGGAACGGAACGGGCGCTGCAAATTGGGGTGCTCCAGGTCTTCAACCCGGTGTAGATTATGATACGACACCACTCGATCGATTCTTCGTTAGTAATTCCCAAGCAACAAATCAATGGATACAGATGAGTCTAGGACATCGCTCTCTCTTCATTGATGGTACACATGGATGGCTCATTATCGCTACTGTTAGCCAAGGATGGATGACAGTTGAATTTGCAGATAACAGTGATTCAAACACCAATGTAAGACCACTATTGCAAATGAATTACACGGACATTGATTCGGTAACCATCTCACCCACTGCAACAACTACAGACGCAGATACGCCAGTGACATTCAGTGCTTCGACGTTTGATTACAACTCACTCGTGGCGACTGTCCCGATCGTTTGGACTGCTTCCAGCGGACAAATTGATGCTTCTACTGGTGTATACACTCCTTCAACAACCGGAGTTCATACCATCACTGCTTGCTTTGGCGTCATTTGTGCCGATGAAACAGTAACGGTCACACCCGGAGCACCTGTTAATCTGGTTGTAACTCCACTTACTGCGACGATTACTGCGGATGATACACTCCAATTAACAGCCGATGTTGTCGATCAATTCGGTAATATCGTACCTGGTGAAAGCATCTCCTTCGCGCCAAGCAATGGTTCGATGGGAGGTACATTCGGTGATATCTTCCAGCCATACTCTAACGGAGGCCAAACAGTATCTGTCACATGGACGACAATTACAATCATTGTCAACGTTCAAGTTGAACTCGGAGCGCCTTCTGAAATTCGTTTGACTGGATGCGAAGGAGTTACTCCTGCCGGAACTGAATGTGAGATCACAACCACTCTGTATGACCAATTTGGAAATATTATTCCTCTGTCTCAAGCAGGTGCTTTGACCTACTCAGTAACTGATGGAATTTACAGCGAAGCGACGAGCATGTACTTTGCAGACAATGTGGGTACATGGCAATTCTCTCTAACATCAGGCATTGGCTTATCTGATTCAATCACAATTACCACTGGACATGGAGCAATGGCTTCGCTTGAAATTATTCCTTCTGCATGGGACTTAACCGCTGATGATGTCATCTTCATGAACACAACAAGAATCGATATTCAAGGGAACAGACTCCCCGTTTCTTTGCCTCTAGAAAATTGGACGTTTGTGAGTGATGGAGCAGTGAATGTCACATTCAACCACCCAGTACAATGGATTCCAACTGGACTCGGAGGCCGAGTAATTACCGCACAGTATGAGACAATTTCAGCATCAATTACCGTCAATGTCACCAAGGGTGAAATGACCGGTATGGCGTTGATTGTGGATTCGGCTGATGCAAATGATCAATCCTACAGTTTAACCGCAGATGATACGTTACAAGTGAAAGCAAAGGCGAGTGATGCAAAAGGAAATCGATGGACAATTGACGTAAATTGGACCATTGCTCATCCAAGTTGGACCGATCAGTCAGTTCTTCTCTACACCCTCTCAGATGAAACTGAGTTCATGCCACAATTGGCATCTGATATACCGTACATGATTTATGCAGAATACACATCCGGAGGGGTTGTCTTTAGCGAATCGGTTTCTGCAACTGTCTCTGAAGGTATCTTGCAGATATTTACCATGAGTTCAATCGCTTCTACTGGAGATTCATCGACTGCGTACAACATCAGTGCAGATGAACACCTCGATTTCTCCGTTAGTCTCAGCGACGGAGATTTGAATCCTTTGGATGCTTCAAGACTCACTTGGTTGTTCGAAGATTTGGTTTCAGGTTCAGTAGTTGATGTGACCTCAACCTTTGAATCCGAAGCTTATCATTGGGAAGCAACAACTGTGGGCTCCTACAGAGTAACTGCCTTCGTTGTTAATGCAGAAGGATTCAATTATTCGAAACAAGTTGATATCTCGGTCTACAATGGTGTTGCAGTTTCCCTAGATCACACACTCGATACATTGAGTGAAGATGCAGGTGAATCGATTGACATCACCATAACCGGTACAGATAGCGATGGAAATACGTTCTCTCAAGACGTGGAATGGACTGAAGATGGAACCACTTCATCTCGAATCGTTCCTCGTGAAAGTGTTGGTGCTTACACCTATCAAGCATCTGTTGCAGGTGAACACGTGATGGTGTATTCCACACCAGGAGCCACAAATACGTTTGAACTTTCAATACAACCGCAAATGGTTGTTGCTTACCTTGAGGTCGTTCTGTCTGCAACAACCGTCGATCAGCAAGCATCGATTGATGTAACGGTTGAAGCAAAGGATATGTTCTACAATCCTATTCCTGTCCCGAGTAGTGCCCGTGTTGATTCCACTGGTCGAGGGACAGTCAAGGAACTTGGACCAGGTCAGTGGCGTGTAACAACGCTCGATAGTGGTCCTCAAACGATTACTGTTACAGCCGGACAAGTCAGTGAAAATCTCGAAATCGAAGTAACAGGAACCTTTGGTGGATTCTTTGCAGCAGGCGGTGCTCTGTATTACATAGGCGCCGTTTTGGTTGGCTTAATTGCTGTCGTTTTACTCGTGATTCTGGTCATTGCTCTTCGTTCAGGAAGAGATGATGATGACTGGGATGATGATTACGACGAAGACGAAGAAGACTCAGCGCCAGCTGCTCGAGGACCGAGTGGCCCTGCGCCAGGAACGGGTCCAAGTGGTCCTGCTCCTGGAACTGGACCGAGTGGCCCCGGACCATCGAGTCCTCCTCCTGAAGTGGAAGAAGAGGATACCAGTTGGATTGTTGATCATCGTGTCGATGACGATGGAACTGAATGGGCTCAAAATGAAGATGAGACATGGTACTTCAAAGAACCAGGTCAAACCGATTGGTCTATTTGGGAAGATTAGGTGATTGAATGAACTCGAAACAGTCTGCATTCTTCTTGTGCATTCTGTTGATGTTCGTTCCGTTGACGAGTCTTCCTGTTGCTGCTGCAGGTCCTGCGGCACAAGTTGTCATCACAACGCCTTCCACATCGATTTCTTCAGATGGGGTCTTACAACTGGATGCCACGATCTACGACGCATTGAACAACGTAGTCGAAGGTGAAATCATATGGTCTTCCTCAAACGGAACCGTTGAAGATGGTGGTCTCTTCTTTCCTTGGTCAGCGGGTCAAGTAACCATTCGGGCTGAGCATGCAGGGTTCAACGACACCGTTGTGGTTAGTGTCGAGGCAGGCTGGGGTCAGTCAATTGAGATTGATACGACAGATTCTCCAAACGCAAAACAGCCTTTCCAGCTGCAAGCCAATCTCCTCGATTCACATGGCAATCCTCGAACTGGACAAGGTGTCGTATGGAGTGTTGATGGTGAATATGTTGGGCAAGGGCAGCCGTTTTGGACCCCCCCAAATCTTGGCCTGTATGAGGTCGTCGCTCGATTTGATCAAATGGAACAGCAAGTCACAATGGAAGCAATAGCGGGAGATCCGTTCGAATTTATCTTTGAAGAGAATATTGTAATCCGTAGTGGATTTGGCGTCATGCTCAGTCCAGCACTCGTTGATTCATTCGGTCAAGAGATGAATGATACCTTGGCAGGAGCAAAAGTCTGGACCGCTGAAAACGGGAGTATTACCACGCAAGGTTACTTCTTTGCCTCAGCCCCGGGTGTCTGGAATATCAGTATACGTGCAGGGTCTGTTTACGGTAACGGAACCATTCGTGTCATTCCTGCTGATGCAGCAATTGTGTCAATTCAAATTCTGCCTGAGCAAACATCGTATCAATCGGGAGAAGTGTACCGTTTAGATGCAATCCGTACGGATTCATCAGGTTATACTTCACCAATTCCAGTCCCAATTGGAAACTGGACGGTTGGTAATGGAGCAGTAGCTCAAGTAGGTGATGAAATTCATTGGACTCCCGGGAGCGTAGGTTCCTTAACGATGGAAGTCATTGACTCCGATATTGTAGCCGCAAAGACAGTCTCTGTGATTCACGGTGATGCAGTTTCCACTCAACTCGTTGCAAGCTTACCTCGATTAAGCGCAGGTATACAAGTTGCTTTGGTCCATGAAGCGACTGATGCTTTCGGAAATATATGGCAAGTTGATGGTAACATCACGAAAATAAGTAATGATCAATCAACATCTGAGATTTTCTCATCGTATGCAATGTTTACTCCCAAACTCACCGAGAGCATTCGATTCTCAGCCACATATTTTGACAACTCTACCGGTATCTTACACCAAAGTGAATATCAAGAAATGGTTGAACCAGGACGATTAGCCTTCATTATCCTACCAGAAACGGGAACAGAAGTTCCAGCAGATTCCTTCTTGCAATTTGACCCCGATTTCACAGACTCATATGG
>QQSG01000045.1:7386-14277 GCA_003602665.1 Candidatus Poseidoniales archaeon | reverse complement strand
GATGGAGTATTTGCTGCAGTTCGTATCAATGTAATCACGGGTTCTGAGAATACCTTGGCTACCGATGCAGGAGATACGATGACGATTACTGCGGGTGTCCCAAGCGACCTCTACGTGGAGATTGTCGATGTCCACGGAAACGTTGCTCCTGCTGAAGATATTCAATTGGTGGAGTCAGGATTCGTTTCAATTGAACCCTCTGCAACAGGACGTGGCTACTGGCAACTTGATGGGGTAATATCTGGGACGTATTCTATTGAACTCCAACAAGGTAATGCCTCAATCTTTCTTCCGCTAACAATTCTTCCGGGGGAACCTGTTCGTGTTCTAACCTCGGTGAGTAACGAGTCTTTGAGCCAAGGTGAAGTCACTTTGCTCAAGGTTTGGGCGGAGGATAGCCAAGGGAACAGAGTTGAGGTTGTTCCTGACAAAACCAGTATCACGTGTTCATCTGGAAAGGCCAGTCACGTAAAGTCGGATACATGGGAAATCGAACTCGAAGATGCAGGCACTGATCGTTCATGCACCGTCGCTTGGCAGGGTCTGATCTCCCAACAGTTTTACGATGTTGAATCAGTCCTCTTAGGAGGTGCTCTCGGTTCAACAAACACCGCTATGTCCATCGGTCTCGTCTTTTTGCTGATGATTTTCGCAGTCCTTATCGTTTTGATTCGTAGAGGTAATTCCAAAGAAGAGGCATGGGATGAATACGAAGATGAGTACGAGTATGAGGATGAAGAAGATGACGGAGAAGAGGAATCACCTGAATCCAATGTCCTTGAAGAGTCCGAATTTAAATCTCCTCTGCCACTTACATCTGGTGAATCTGCTCCTGTCATCGAAGATGCATTGAGAAGCGAACTTGCAGTGAAAGCAACTCAAATTGGAGTCATGCAAGCGGCACCAGGTACCAATCAGGGAGAAACAGGTTGGTACGTAGATGCCAGTACTGAATTACAACAATGGAACGTTGGTTCCGATGGCTCTTGGTCTCGACTGCAATGAATTCTTTTCGTTTTGGAGGCGCCTAAATGGGGATTGAAGAACATCGTGATTGGGATTCAGTCGACTATACTCGTCTTCTATCAGGAGATTTTTTCCCCCCAGATTTCATGTGGGGTGTTGCTACTGCTTCCCATCAAATCGAAGGAGGAAATACCAACAACTGGTCTGCATTTGAGCCACGTTCTAAAAGTGGTCAACTCAGTGGTGACGCATGTGACCATTGGAATCGGAAAGAAGAGGATATTCAACTGATCAAAAATTTGAATGTATCGCATTACAGATTCTCAATTGAATGGAGCCGTGTTGAACCTCAACAAGGTGTCTGGGACGAGGCCGCAATTCAATGGTATTCCGATCTTGTTGACCAACTTCATGCAAAAGGAATTCAACCTATGGCGACGCTTCATCATTTCACACACCCTCTTTGGTGGGATGAAAAAGGAGGCTTTGAAAAAGAAGACAATGTTGAAGACTGGATTCGCTTTTCAGTAAAAATGTTTGAAGTTTTGAGTGATCGAGTAGACTGGTGGTGCACCATCAACGAACCTGCAGTGTTCGCTTCGATGGGATATGTCTTGGGAGAATTCCCACCTGGAGAGCGGTCTTTTAAGAAAACAAGAATTGTTTCAACCAATCTTATGATTGCTCACGCACGTTGTTATCAAACATTGAAATCGATGGAACATGGTAAACGTACTCAGATTGGGTTGGTGAAGAATATCAACCTCTTCGATCCATACCGTCGTTGGAATCCGTTACATAGATTTCAAGCACGACTTCTTGATGGAATGTTCAACCTTTGCTGGATTAAAGGATTGATGACAGGACGATTCAAAGCACCCTCAGCTCTCCGTTCCAAGGAGATTCCAGGACTCAAAGGGAGTAGTGATTTTATTGGAGTCAATTACTACACCCATCTTCTTGCTACGCCGTTCATGCCAACAAAAGTCGATATCGATCCATTGATTCGCCCATGGGAAGAACGAACAGATTTCAGATACCCGATGTATGCTGAAGGATTACGACGTGCATTCGATATGGTTTCATGCCTAAATCTTCCAATCATTGTCACTGAAAATGGAGTAGCAGATGACGACGATGACATGCGTCCTGAACATATTCGTCGCCACTTGCAAATTACCGGTGAAGCCATTGCTGATGGAATGGATATTCGTGGATTTTATCATTGGAGCCTCATGGATAATTTCGAATGGGCAGAAGGTTATGACCAACGATTTGGACTGTATCATGTTGACTTTAAAACCAAAGAACGAACCCTAAAAGAGAGCGGTGCGTTGTATTCTGAAATTGTAAAAGCTCACCGTATGCCTCAAGTTGTTATCCTGGCAGGAGGATTGGGAACTCGTCTTGGAGAACGGACGAAACAAATGCCAAAATCTCTCATTGAAGTTTCTGGAAAACCTATACTTTCTCATATTCTTGATTGGACACGTACCCAAGGTTGCATGGAGGCTTTGATTCTTACAGGACACTTAGGTGAGCAATTCGATGGTTTCCGACATGAAGGAATGGCTCTAACATTTCATCAAGAATCTGAACCATTGGGGACAGGCGGGGCACTATGGAATGCTCGACACCTTCTTCAAGATCGATTTATCCTACTCTGGGGTGATGATTTACATCCAATTGATTATGGTCGACTTGTCGCTCATCATGAGCAAACATCCTCGCCACTTACGCTCACTGTAACGACTAAACATGACGAGATGAATCTCCTCCACGTGGATGGTAAAATCTCTCAATATGACAAGAGTGGTTCACCACCGGCCGAATTTAATGGCTATGAATCAGGGACCAGCGTTGTAGAAAAATCAGTTCTTCTCGAACATGGAAAGGATGGAAAATGGAGCTGGGAAGAAACAGTGTATCCAAACATGTCAATGAAAGCCATAGCGCACATGGATAATACGAAGTTTTGGGACATGGGAACTCCTGAACGTTTGGCACGATTAGAGGAATTCCTGAACAAAACCAGCCTTTGACGGATGGACTCGAAGAGCTCGAGGCAGGATTTCTTCATCTTCAACAAGAACCAGAATCATACCTCCAAAACCACCACCCATCATACGAGCGCCCCAAACACCAGGTGTGTTTTGAAGGGTCATCACTTGTTGATCAATCTCTTCTAAACTTACACCGATGGTTCGTAATGATTCATGAGAGGCGTTGAGGAGCAATCCTAATTGTTCAGGAGAGGCTTTAATCGCATCCTTGACACGTTGATTTTCTTCTTTTACATGTCTGTTCTTGGTCTGTTGGTCGACAGATTTCTGATAGTCTATATCGCCTAATGTTCGGTGGATTCCTGAATCAATAAGTTTGAACACATGGGAATCTGGTATGTGATGTTGAATCGTAGCATTCGTTGAAAAATCGATGAATGTCCCATGGTTCGGTTTCGAAAACATCATTGCCATTTGGTCGAGTAAACCGCATTCTGTTTTG
Organism: Candidatus Poseidoniales archaeon; assembly: GCA_003602665.1. Lineage (GTDB taxonomy): Archaea > Thermoplasmatota > Poseidoniia > Poseidoniales > Poseidoniaceae > MGIIa-L2. The sequence continues at coordinate 10,806 of QQSG01000045.1, read as the reverse complement.
AGAATAGCATGTTCAATTCGCTGTGCTTCTCGACATGCCTGAAGTGGTTCAATATCCTTGTCAACACAAAGAACAATTGCTAAACAAAGAGCTGCAGAAGAAGACATACCTGCTCCTATTGGAATTTCACTTGTTACAGTCAGTTGAGCAGGCCACCCTTTCGCTTCCTTCCATAGAGAAACAATCGTGCTTTCACCTTCGAATCCTTCAGGTATTGCTGTTGCTTTGAGGGTAAGCCGTTGAGGGGCTGCAAAAGCAAAGGAGAGGCCTCCTGCATAATCTGTATGCTCTCCGATGATGTTGATGCGGGCAGGAATTGAAGCAATCCGATGCATTCCCTTCCCGCCTTACTCGATACGTTCTAGATCGAACCAAACAGGATAATGATCCGAGACGTCTGAACTCGACATGTCTCGATCGACGCCCCAGCGTCCGAAGAATCGACCATCGATGTCACCAGTCATCACGACTCGGTCATATGCGCAATGGCTGTTTGAAGAATACGCAGTATCTGCAGTATCAGGTATGACCCAGAGATATTGTGGCTGTCGAAGTGAAAGTTGGTTCAATTCATACGTTGATGCATAACTACAGTCTGCATTGAAATCACCAAGCAAAATAATGTTCTCTTGCGTTCGGTTTTCCAAATATGTTTCAACGACATTATGCAACGCTGAGGTTTCATTCACTGCTTCAGAAGGCTTGGTATGGACTGTGATGAAGGTCATGTTCTCGGTAACCGAATTATTCAAATTCATCAGTCCGAAATTAGCAATGAATGGTTCACGTTGAAATTCATCGTTTTGAGAATCATTGTGTAACCATGCTTCATTTGGAACAAAGACAGTCTCTCTGTAATAAAATGCATATTGCTCTTGGCTTCCGCTATCATCTTCCTGGAGTCCAGATCGTTCACTTAAGACCATGGCATAAGTTTCATTGCCATATTCATTGATCGCATCAAGGAAATCATAGGGGACTGTAGAATCAATATCTTTGATCTCTTGAACAACAACCATGTCATAGCGATGAACGATTTCAACTAATTCAGCGACAACCTCTGCCTTACCCATTTTCGTTTCTCCGAATACTTTGATGTTGAATGTGGCCACGCGGGCGACATCTTCACGAGATAAGGATTCAGCACGAGCGTCAGTACCATTGTTCTCTTCATCGGATTCGATTTCGACCACAACAGTTCGCCAAAGAGGGCTATCATCTTGCTGGACCAAGAGCTGGATGGTGATAGGGAAAAGCAACAAAAGAGATACTAACATAACCCCTTGGAGTGCTCCGTCAAAACGACCCATAGTATGTTGTGAAAACTCTACATTATCAATATACAACCCTGTGTCAGAAGAATCCATAGGTTCTTGACGCGGTTGTTTGTGGCCATGTCATGGCAGAAGAGATTACTCCAGAACAAGCACAAGAAATCGTTTCAATGCTTACTCAAGGAGGGGCGATGGAATCCATCAATACATCCCTCGCTCTAGGAATTCTCCCTCTCGTTGAATCGATAGGAGATTACGAACTTCTCCAGAGATTGGTCGAACATGCAGGTGTTGTTGCTAAAGATGATATTGAGAAGGGTTGGGCCCATTTTGAGATGCTGAAACGAAATCAAGGTTCCATCGATGATGTCGCAGAACTTGCATTCAAAGCAGAATCAATAGAAAACGGAGAGGCTCTTGCTGCCGGAGTTCTTCATCATCATTCCCTCATGCTTCTCTCAATAGACGAAATTGATGGAGCTCAAACGTCAATTCGTCGCTCACTTACATTGAGAGAGAAGTTGGATGATAAGGAAGGAATCATCTACGGATTGGCTGTCCTTTCTCGTTGTGCTCGGGCCAATGAAGACTGGGAGACGGCAATCATTCATGATACTCGTCGACTTGAGTTAGCCGTTAACAAACAGAATGACGTCCTGCAAATGGAAGCAATGGCAGATGTTGCTCATGCTCAAGCAAGTCTTGGCGAACTTGCAACAGCCTCTGAAATGTATCAAGAGAGTCTTGATATTGCGAAATCGATGGAACATCCAGCCGGTCATCTTGTAGCGAGTTGGGGTCTTGCAGATCTTGCAGAGATTGAGACTCGTTTTGATGATGCACTCCTTCTCCTTTCAGATACAATGCACCTGTTTATGCAACTCGGAATCGTTACACCGCCTCTCTTGAAAAAGCGATTACATGCGTTAACGAATCTTGAGAAATAGGTCAAACGAGCGTCGAACGGGTTATGTCCTTTCATTTCATGGCAAGAGCAGGTGAGACATATGGAGCACGATATTTTCTTCTCCATCAGTCAAACTCCAGACCATGAGGGGCATATCCCATCAGAGCAAACCATGTTCAAGAATTACTTCCAGCAACTTACTCTTGCAGACGAACTTGGATTTGGTGTTGGCTGGATAGCACAATCCCACCTTTCAACTGAAACTCAAAAATCAAACAGTAGACCCGTGGTTCCTCATTGGAAAGGAGAGGTTGGTCTTTGTACCGATTTCCCACAACTCGCAATGGAATCTTTTCGACAGACAAGTCGAATTGAAATCGGAAGTGCAGTTGTATCAATTCTTGCATCAGGTGGGCCGATCGCTCAAGCAGAACGTATCGCAAACACATTGCAACTTCTTGCTGTCAGAGCCGATAAGAGGAAACTGCATGTTGGATTCTCAGCAGGACGATTTGAATTCATGGCTCGTCCGTATGGCATTGTTCCTAGAACTCCAACTGAAGAAGCTGCTTGGCCTGCTTTACGTGGACAAATCTTCCTCGAAGCAAGTGAAATTTTCCTGAGATTACTAAGAGGCGATGTCGTTCACTCCGATGAGATTCGCTCAACAGAACTTACGCGTGATAACTTCCGTAGTGATGAGGATTGGGAACGTGTGCAAAATGCACATGGTTCAAAAGATGATTCAATAACCATTGACCGAAGATATGTGTTTGAAGATATTCGAATTGTACCTAACCAATTCGACCGAAATCAATTGGTCTTAGTTGCCGGAACGCATGACCCTAAAGCCCAAGTTTTTGTCAACAAATATCTGCCTGTCCGTGTGTTTAATCTCTCTATTACACAACCTGAAGTTATCGATGCAACACATGAGCGTATGCGTCAGTGCTTCCATAAGGATGGTGGTGAATGGCAGCGTTCTGATATGCCAAGAACGAGTTTCGTGTTCCTTAATGATGAAGATGGATTGACTCCTGAAGAACAACGAATTGCTGCACAGAGTGAAGCGGATCTGTCGCTTAGCGCTTATTGGAATGCCCTTGAAGGAACAATCGATCCTTCAAAGGTGAAAAATGCTGCTCAAAATGCACTCATTGGAAATGTCGAAGATGTTGCTCAACAATTGGTCGAACGTTTCCATCCACAAGATCGAGTTATGGCTTGGTTTGATTTCTT
>QQSG01000045.1:0-7254 GCA_003602665.1 Candidatus Poseidoniales archaeon | reverse complement strand
GGTCAACCAGGTAGCGGACTGTTTCCAAATTCTCCACTTGGAGAGCAAGTCGATGGAATCCCGACTGGGAGAGATGTCGATTGGGAACCGTTAGTTGACTACCGCCGGAATGGTGTTTCTGAGACAACGATTCACGGAGCAGTTGCTTGGGCACATGGAGATGAAGTCATCCATTCTTTTGGCGGAAATGTTCTTTGTTACGGTCGCTCGATGATGAAACCATTCATGCTCAAAGCATTTGTTAAGGAACTCGAGCCTTTTACTTGGGAGCAGAAAGCGATTGCGGTAGCCAGTCATAATGGCGATACAGAACACGTTGCAGCAGCACAATCTCTTCTTTCAGAATCCGAATGGCCCCTCATGCTAACGCCATTAGATGTTCCTTTGATTCAATTTGGCCGTCAAGTACGACGTCCTCGCCGCTGGTATCACACGTGCTCCGGAGAGCATGCAGCCATTCTTCGAGGTTGTCGAGAAAAGGGCTGGAATCGTGCAGGATATACGCTTCCGAATCATCCAGTTTTCGAAGCATATATGGAACAAATACGTAGATTCCTTGGTAAAGATTGGACACCATTACGTATTGCTAAAGACGGTTGTGGCTTACCAACTGTTTCCAATACCGTTGCTGAATTGGCTCAGATTTACGCAGGTCTTGTGCGCGATAAAAACTCTGATTGGATTTGGGAATCCATGGTGCGACACCCTGATCTTGTTGGTGGATTTAACCGACTCGATTCTACTATTCTCAAAGCAGGTGCAGGTACTGTGATCGCAAAAGAAGGTGCAGACGGATTACTCGGTCTTGCGATTGAACATCCAGATTATCCGAAAGGTCTTGGAATTGTTGTAAAGATTGCACATGGATGGAATGCTCAAGCAACATGGTATGTTGCTCGTGCTGTCTTAGGTGTGCTTGGAATCGATCTACGCAATCCATATCCGCTGCATCGACAAAAAGCGTTCATCGTTCCAGGGATTGTTCCTGAGAAATACCACTCTGTTCTGGAAACGATTCCTACATGGGACGAATGGGATCCTGACCAAGATCGCTGGATATACGATCCAGAGGTGAAGGAATGAATGTTCAGAATTTCATCGGTGGAGAATTCGTTGACGCTGTCGATAACACGACACTTGAGAATGTTGCTCCAGCAACAGGACAACTTATCGGAACGATTCCACGTTCGAAGCAATCTGATCTTTATCGAGCAGTAGCAGCGGCGCGTGTCGCCCAACATGAATGGGCTGAATTGACACTTGATGACCGAGCTGATTGGCTTGAAGCCATCGCTGATGCTCTCGAATCTCGAAGCGAAGAACTCGCACGAAGAGAGTCTTTGGACACAGGAAAACCCCTATCGCTCGCACAACGAGTTGATGCGAAGCGTTCTGTAGATAATTTCCGTTTCTTTGCTGAATTTGCTCGGGAGCAGGAAGATTTGACTTTCGAAATGGATGATGCAACAAATATTGTTCATCGCCGTGCAATAGGGATTGTTGGCTTGATTACTCCATGGAATCTGCCTTTGTATCTCTTGAGTTGGAAAGTAGCTCCTGCTCTTCTGATGGGAAATGTCATAGTTGCAAAGCCCAGTGAATTGACACCCTTAACAGCACATCTACTTGCTGAAGTCTGTCAAGAAATTGGATTGCCAGAGGGTGTTCTTAACATCGTTAATGGATATGGTCCAGAAGTTGGTCAAGAGATTCTTGAGCATGAGGGCATCAAAGCGATTTCATTCACCGGAGGTACTGCTACAGGACGCCATGTTGCAGCAACTGCGGCACCAATGTTCAAGAAATTGTCATTGGAACTAGGTGGTAAAAATGCGACAATTATCCTTGAGGATGCAGACATGAATCAAGCAGTTCAAGGAGCAATCCGTGCTGGTTTCACAAACTCAGGACAAGTTTGTCTCTGCGGTTCAAGAATCATTGTTCATGAATCGATTGCAGATGAATTTACACGACATCTTGTGGCTCAAGTTTCGGCAATGCAATGTGGTGACCCGAACCATCCGGAAACGCAAGTCGGAGCGTTGATCAATATGGCACATGTTGAGAAGGTTGAATCGTACATCAACCTGGCAATCCAAGAAGGTGGGACGATTCTTACTGGAGGAACAAGGGAGATGACAGGGCCTCCTGGTCCCACACCCGAAGGAGCATTTCTTCGACCTACGTTAATTTCAGATTTATCTCATCTTTCAAGGACTGCTCGGGAAGAAATCTTTGGCCCAGTTGTAACGATTCATAATTTCTCATCAGATGAAGAAGCAATCGAAATGGCAAATGCAACTGATTATGGGTTAGCAGGTTCTATTTGGACCAAAGATACAGAGCGAGGACATTCCATTGCACAAAAAATCGACACAGGTATCGTTTGGATTAACACTTGGCTACACCGGGATTTACGAACACCATTCGGTGGTGTGAAACATTCTGGAGTCGGTCGAGAAGGGGGCCGCTGGAGTCTAGGATTCTTCTCAGAACCGCTCAATGTTTGTATCAAACATGATTAATTTCATGGCGAGACTTTGAAACGTAGAAGCCAATCGGAAACATGAGGGAGACCTATGTCAATTCATGGAAAAGCAACCAAGGTAACAACACATACCTTGCAAGAAATGAAGCGAGTTAAAGAACCAATCACGATGCTAACGGCATACGATTACTCCCTTGCTCGCTTGGTTGATGGAGCAGGTGTTGATGTAATTCTTGTTGGAGATTCTGCATCAAATGTTATGGCTGGGCAGGTCACTACAGTACCTATGACTCTCGACCACATGATCTATCATGCTCAATGTGTCCAACGTGCAGTTGATCGAGCTCTTATCGTCGTGGATATGCCATTTGGTTCCTATCAAGGGAACTCGCGTCTCGCTCTTGACTCCGCAGTTCGAATCATGAAAGAAGCAGAAGGACATGCTGTAAAACTTGAGGGAGGCTCTGAAATCGTAGAATCGATAGAACGTATCCTCACAGCTGGTATTCCGGTCATGGGCCATCTTGGTCTTACACCACAAAGCATCTACAAGTTTGGAACTTATTCAGTTCGAGCAAAAGAGGATGAGGAGGCGGACAAACTCATTGAAGACGCTAAGTTGTTGGAAAAAGCAGGTTGTTTTGCGATTGTTTTGGAAAAGATACCAAAGGATTTGGCTCAAAGAGTTCAACAGGAATTGACCATTCCAGTCATTGGAATTGGTGCAGGGCCGCATTGTGATGGACAAGTTCTTGTTCTGCATGACCTGCTTGGAATCACAATGGATTTCTCGCCTCGTTTCTTACGTCGATATCTCAATCTTGCAGAAGACATCGATACAGCGATTCGTTCGTATTGCGATGATGTTCGATCAGGGGACTTCCCTAACGAGTCTGAATCTTATACATCATGATCAGATGTAGATGTACGTAAGGACACTTCCTCCGAAGGCTCCTATGTTGACTGCAATAGCATGCCACAAACCATATCGGAACGGTGGGAATTCAAACTGCAACCAGAATGAACTCAGCCATAACCAAGAGATTCCTGTCAGAAAAACGCCACAGTACAATGAAGATTGTTGTGGAAGAATCCAAACAACGGATAGGACAATTGCTACTGTGAGTACTCCTAAGGAATATTCCTTAGCCCGATTCATTTCTTGGCCAACAAGGATTTTGTAGATCAATGGCGATAGAACAAGATAAATCATAAATGAGCCATGAACTGGATTTGGGAAAAAATCAATCTTTGGCATAACAAGGATTTGCCAAAGAGAACCAAAGAGCATTCCAAGTATTAGAGGGGCCATCATATGGCGAAGCATATCCTTGAACACTTCACCTTCTGAAACGGGCGATAAGGATTCTTCGACAAGAACTGAGGTCTCAGATTCTTCGATGAGAACGGACTCAGAAGTGTCCAAATCCTCTTCTCCCATGTGCGGTGGTTATCGTTTCCTCGTTTGAGTCTTGGCATCTGACAGCGATGCATCCATATGACGGAACTTCCACCGAGCCTCATGGCGAAAGGTTCGATTGTTGCAGGCTGTCTAGCCCCTCACCCTCCTCATCTCGTATATGCTGAAAACCCTCCACAGAATGAGCCTACCTCTGAAGGGGGTTGGGAGCAATTACGTTGGGGATATGAACGTCTACGAGAATCTCTTTCCAAGATTGATCATGATGTACTTGTTTTGCTATCGCCTCATTGGCAAACATATGTAGGCACTCATTTCCTTGGAATACCTCATTTTGAAGGATTATCAGTTGATCCAGTTTTCCCTAATCTGTTTCGTTACACCTACGACATGAACATCGATGTTGAATTAAGTCAAGCAATTCATGACAAAGCAAAGGGTTCAGGCCTTGCTGTAAAGATGATGGAGAATCCAGATTTCCGTGTCGACTATGGTACCATTACCACGGGGCATATGGTGAATCCAGCATTTGACAAACCTTTAGTTGTCATTTCTTCAAACCGTTCGACCCATTACTACTCGGTTGAAGTAATGCAAGAAATGATGATGGAACTTGGACGTGTGACTCGAGAAGCGATTGAAGAAAGTGGCAAGAAAGCAGTCATTCTTGCCTCTAATTCTCTTTCCCATCGTCACTTTACCACAGAATCAGAAGTTCCTGAAGATATGAGTAAAGAACACATTGCCAGTCACGCAATGCATCTTTGGGATATGCGAATCATCGATTATATGCGCACTGGACAAGCTCAAAGGATTCTTGATGAAATGCCAGAATTTACAGAACAAGCAATTGCTGAATCAGATGGAGGCGGCTTGACGTGGCTTCTGAGTACGCTTTCAGTCCCTGACTATCCTGCTATACTGCACGGTTATGGAACCATTATTGGAACTGGTAACGCCATTGTTGAATGGCCTTGTTATGCCAACGAAGGTGATGTACAATGAACGGTTCTCTCGTTGGTTCCTATGTCGTCCCAGTCCATCCGCATCCACTTCTTGTTCCAGAACAAAATGAAGGGTGGGGCAGACTAAGAGCAGCTTTTGATGAAGCCAGAGATGCGATCAAAGATAGCGGTGCAGACCTGCTCATCATCTACTCAACAACCTGGCCAAGCATCATAGGTCATCAAATTCAAGCAGACCCGAACCCTCAATGGACGCTCGTAGATCAGGATTTCCATGACCTTGGTTCGATGGACTATTCGTTCAATATCGATGCTGAATTTGCAGAAGCATGGAATGAAGCCAATCACAATCGTGGTCTCCAGAGCAGAACCGTGGCGTACCATGGTTTTCCTATCGACGTAGGGTCTGTTGTTGCGCTCAAACTTCTCAATCCTGACAATGCAATTCCTGCTGTAATCGTATCATCGAACGTTTATGCGAACCGATCAGAAACAACTGTTTTGGCTAAGGCATGTCTTGATGTTATCAAAAAGACTGGTCGCAAAGCAGTTGCAGTTACTGCTATGTCAATGTCAAATCGGATGTTCACTGAATTCATCGACCCATCTGATGATCGTATTCACTCGTTAAAGGACGATGAATGGAATCGTAAAGTCTTAGAATTTCTAGAAGAGGGTCGCCTCGAAGATGTTGCCCAATTATCAAGAACAATTCATCAACAAATACGTGTTCAAAAAGTCGTTACGTTCAAGCCAATGTGGTGGCTTTCTGCAATGAACGGTAATCGAAACAATCTAACTGGACGTGTGCTTGCTTACGAAGCACTTCATGGAGCAGGTGGTGCGGTGGTTCAACTTGATCCTACTTCAACTGGAATGGGTGACAAAGAATACGACGAAGACGATGTTGAATACTACAGGGGTGAGCGAAATGTTCTCGATGCAGAAGAGGATTCCGCCGAATCAACTGAATCGCTGACTCCTTCAAGTGGCCCTGCGCTATGGGAACCTCCTGAAAGTAAAGGTGCGGTGAACAGTAACGCGGCTCCTAAACCAGTTGGCATGTACCCGCACGCTCGCCAAGTAGGAGATTTACTCTATCTTTCAGGAGTCGGTCCACGACAACCAGGAACCAATGCCATTCCCGGAGGACCAATTCGTGATGATGATGGGAATCCGATCGAATACGATATCAAGGCTCAAACCAGAGCTGTAGTAGAAAACATCGCTCGTATCCTTGAAGAAGCAGGTTCGTCAATGGACAAAATTGTAGACGTAACTTCCTTTTTGGTGGATATGGACCGAGACTTTGCAGGTTACAATGAGGTTTGGGCAGAAACACTTGGCCATTACGGGCCAACAAGGACAACCTTAGCCATTCGCGCACTACCTACACCCATCGCTGTTGAGATGAAGGTTATAGCCAAAATTTAATTGCCGGAATACGGTAAATTGTATCGGCAATAAAGGCAAGAAAATATATCCTGAGTGCACTTGAGGCATGATATACGACATTGAGTGGTCGGAATCCGGGAGATGAGAGTTATGGCAACGAGTCGTCCAAGTTCTAAGAGTCTCAATTCTCATGTTGATGCTCTACTTGACAAGGTTCCAGACAAAATCAAGAACACACTAAGTCGAACAATAGGCTTGGCTGGTGTTGTAATCATTTCACTCTCTGCAATGCTTCCTGGCATTTTCATCACACCAACGTTTGCCGCAGAAATCATGGGACCAGGTATTTGGCTTGCATTTCTTTTAGCAGCCTCTGTGGTTTTACCTGCTGCGATCTCCAAATCAGAATTGGCTTCAGGAATGCCGTCTAGCGGAGGCTCATACGTCTACATGGAACGAACCTATGGTCCGCTTATTGGTACAATTAGTGGACTTGGTCTATGGACATCTTTCCTCTTGAAATCTGCATTTGCTTTGATTGGATTCTCGGCCTACTTCGTTGTTGTAACGACATATTTCGATATTGAGATGGATATCCTCGTGTTATCACTGAGTGCCCTGGTCTTAATTACAATCGTAAACATACTCGGTGTCAAAAAGGTGAAAGCGATTCAAACCCCTGTTGTTATCGCAACCGTTTCTCTTCTCCTGTTCATTTGCGCGGCAGCATTTTTCGTCGATGATTTCGATGTAAGCCGCCCAATTGATGGCGCACTCAATACCGACGTCTGGTCTCTTGCCGAGGCATCAGCGTTTGTATTCGTTGCATATGCTGGTGTAACCAAAGTCGCAGCGATTGGAGGTGAAGTCAAGAATCCAGAAAAGAATCTGCCTGCAGGCATCATGCTTTCTCTTTTGATTGCAACAGTTTTGTATTCAGCAATAGCCTTCCTCATGATGGCTGCAATCCCAGGTGAATGGTGGTT
>QQSG01000044.1 GCA_003602665.1 Candidatus Poseidoniales archaeon | reverse complement strand
CGTGAGCCTCGCTTCATGGTGAACGTGTCTCCGACTTACAGCCGATATATGAGTGCATCGGGTACGCTCGTTAGTTAATCAATCACGGTTAGAGAAAAAAAACCAACCATTAAACCCATTAAATCAAGAAGCTTAGGACAAAATCAAGACTTATTCCTCCAACGAATTCCGGAGAATTAGACAGCCCTACTGCCGGGCTTTATTCATTCATTTTTATCCGATTCCAGGCCAGTTTGATCTTCCACCGAGTATGTGTCATTGGTATTTATGTTGGAACCTTTTGAGGCGTTGAGAACATTGCTGAAACTCTTTGTGTTCGTGACTGATTGCTGATTGAGAATAGAAAGAGTTTCTTTCTTTGAATTATCAATATTTGTGTTTGTAATTGTCGTAGTCTGATTAACTCCCATCTTTGCCAGTTCAGTACTAGTGTCTTTTCCAATGTGAAGCATTTCAGACAACGAATTGCGCTTGAAATACCCAAGCCCTAATACTATTGCAGCGATTAAACTAGTAAGAACGATAATCAGTGTCATGTTTTCAGACCAGAAGGACTCTTCACTCATAGGGCACCCGTCATTGGTGTCTGAAATCGTATTCGAGCATTCATCTTCAAAATTCATAAAGCCGTCTCCATCAGAATCAAGGCAACCTTCTGAGTCTACAGCACTCTTTTCTTGAGCACTCTTAGGCACATTTGTACATTCATCATAGTTGTTGTTTACACCATCGCCATCTACGTCAGGATCCTCATTGTCGCACAACGAATCGCCATCCATGTCAAATTTAAGATGTGTTTCAAAATCAGCAAGTGGGTCTGATCCACACATAATTTCCAGAGCATCTGGGGAACCATCCCCGTCATCATCATCATCAACAACGTTACATTCATCATCATCATCAGTATCAACAGGAATACTGAAACGATCAAGAGGATCTTTTTGACATTCAATTTCTACTCGATCAAGCCAACCATCATCATCGTCATCGGTATCCTCATTGTTACCAATACCGTCATCATCGGTGTCTTTACTCTCATCCTTGTTCAATGGGAAGTCATCGACATCATCGACAATTCCGTCGCCATCATCGTCAAGATCAAAGTTGTCGCCTTCTCCGTCACCATCCGTATCTCTGTACTCATTAGCGTCCCTGGGAAATGCATCTAAACCATCGACATAACCATCACCGTCATCATCCTCATCCACTTTATCGCAGATAAGGTCTCCATCGAGGTCCCATGATGGTCCAAATGGGATATCGTTTTCATCGGTAGCAGAAGTTCCACAATCACTTTCATATGCGTTGCTGAAGGTATCACCATCGATGTCGATGTCTTCTGAATCCTTACAACCATCGCCATCCATGTCACCTCCAATAGCAAGGCCCCTGGGGCAATTATCATTTATATCTAAAATTTGATCATTATCATCATCATCATCTTCACTATTGAAACAACCATCGCTATCTGTGTCAGTATCCAAAATGTTCAATGCATTGTTTTGGGCATCGTATTCGTACCATGGACTCATTGGGCAGACGTCTTGTACGTCTTTGACACCATCCGAATCATCATCATCGTCAAGAGCATCGCATTCGAGGATATCTTCATCATTTGTTAAGAACCAATACGTTTCGTAATCATTGTCAAAGTTTGAGGGTACGTCTGTAGCATCTTTGGGATTGGTATTACAAGCAGCTTCTTTTGTATCAGACCAAGTGTCATCGTCATCGTCTAAATCCTCTGAGTCGTGACAACCATCAGAGTCAAAATCTGCCGATAGAGGTAATATGCTGTTTGGGCATTCATCATTAATGTCTTCTTTGCCATCATCGTCATCGTCGATATCGTTGTTGTCATCACAACCATCCCCATCGTAATCTATGGTCGAGGGTGACTTGGGACATGGATCCTCAGTATCTAGGACACCATCGTTATCGTCATCCAAATCATTTGCATCGCATTCCAAATCCCCGTCGAAATTGTCTGCAGTACTCGCAGCATCTCTAAAATCAGATCCGCAATCCATTTCCTCTAAGTCAGGCAATCCATCCATATCTCGATCTGCTGTGATGATTCGGTTCGATATGTCCAAAATTTTAACTTCGAGGGTGAAACTTTCAGCGTCCTCAGAAGATTCGCCACCCTTTTCAGCCTCAAACCAAATATAGACCGTTCCAGAGGTATGGAATGTATATTCCCAGTTTGAAATACCCTCATTTCCAGGCCCTGGGTAATTATGATAATGGTAACTATCATCCAACCACCAATACTTGTTGGAGATAGAAGTGTCGAAGAAATCTGTTTCGAAATTTACCTCAACAAGCAAATCGATATCGCTATTGAAATCATTCTCCCGTGAGCCAAATTGAAATTCGATCTTATCTCCTTCAATTCCATCGTATGCAAAAACGTCGAGGGGGTCTTCATCATTTGAGTCACATCCTTCAGCACAAACCCTTCGGTCGAAGGTGGATTCCGAGGTAATCATAGTCGGTTCAATTCCGTCTTCGTTGGAAAGTATTTGATCATATACATGGACTCTGACCTTCGTTGCATCCCCACCGTCTTCGCGGTCATATAATTCTTCATCATATGCTTCAACCAAAATCCAAACTATTTCGGTTACTATCGGATAGAATTTAAAAATTTCAACTGTGTTCGAATACATATCTGTAGGTTCTTTATCACAAAGCATTTGGGTTGGCTCAAATGGATTTGTTTTACAAAATGTGACATTAAGATCGACATAGTGAGGAGTATCTAGGTTTCTAACCTCAATCTCGAATTTATCGCCTATAGAATTTGCTGGAAGAACATATCTAAACCAGCGTTCTTTTGGTGCCTCTAAATCAGTTTTACCTGAACAGTCATCTCCTCGAGTGAGACGATCTACAGACCATCCACAGATCCACTGTTCATTTGTGTCCCCGGTCTCCAGCATATCAATAAAGCCAGAAGTGGGTGTTTGCATTACAATACGTTCATCCAATCCATTCTGACGTTCAGAATTATCAGCAGAAGCATTTGGAAGATAAGAGACGGCTAACATCAAACAGACTAAAATCACGGAACTACGCATAGATTTTTTAACTCAAGGTGATATTTATACCTTCACAAGTAGTATTATCTCCAGTTGTTATGCAAAGAGAGTGGTATCCTTCTCTCTCCTTTGGAATTGCAGTAAAGGCAGCCCACTTTGACAGCTACGTGTTTGTGATGGTTCTCTGGCAAATCGATTTCCTCTGATGAAATAGGAACTATTCCGCGTTTCCCACAACCCCCACACAACCGAAGGGATTGCAAAAATTGCTTATCTGTAATTCGCGCATGTTTCCAATTTTCCATTTCAACTTCATCATACACTAATTTCCCGTTAGAATCCAGATTACGGTGTTTAATACAACTCATTCTTACTCTCATGGTTCCATCTGGCCGATGGAAAATTCTGTGCACAATTCGATTAGAATTACAAAGTTCACACTTGATGGTCTTCTCAGTGAAGAAGTTTGGTTTAGTTTCCTTCCCCTTCCTACGCTTGAGGTGTGTCATCCCCTGATGAGTGGACAAGTAAGACTCTACGTTCCCCAAAGATACAAATCCACTTCCAACAGAATTTTCGGATTGGCCAAGCGGTTGGCCAGCTTCTCGAATAAGAGCGTCAACATAGACCTTTGAATCTGGATTTTCAGACTCATGTTCCAACAAACAAGCAATGACTCCTGCCACACCAGGAGTCGCCATTGAAGTCCCGCTCATAACACAACTTCCACCGTGACGTGATGCTGAAAGAACGTTTGACCCAAATCCTGCAACATCTGGTTTTTGCCAACTGTACCAAGGATTTGGCCCTCTGGATGAAAAGTCAGTGACCGTACCATTCCCATACGTTGCAGCCACAGCAATAGCCATCTGTGCGGATGCAGGCGAATTAATTGTCTGGGCTCGGGGACCACTATTGCCTGCTGCAATACATGCGATAACACCCGATTGGACTGCAGTGTCAACTGCAGTATCCAGAACACGGCTCGGAGAATTTCCACCAAGACTCATGTTCACGATGTCAACATCTCGTTGAATGCACACATCGAGCGCTTGAAGTATGCTCGCAGTTGTAGCCCCAGAGGTTCTTCCAAAATAATAACCGAACACTCGTAAATCAAGTATTGATGCCTCTGACGCTACACCATATTCCTCACCTGCAATTGAACCTGCAACATGAGTCCCGTGGCCGTCGATATCACCATCAAAATGATTTCCATGTACACAATTAACTTGTTCGGAAACACGGCCTCCAAAGCATTCATGCTCCCTAAAAACACCAGAATCCATGACTCCAACTGTTATGTTTTTTCCTTCATAATCCTCGAACATTTTACTGTCGGATCTCATATATCTCCTGCTTGTATGACTCAATTGCTCGTTAATCTCCATTGGCTCAGGGTGCTCGTGAAGTAATTCTGCATCGGAAATAGCATGTACCTCCGGATTTTCAACCAGAAATTCAAATCCATCGGACTCCATCTCAGCAAGGATGATCTCAAGGCTTGGTAGGTAGGTTACAGGGCCAACAGCAGGTAATTCTTTGAGAATCTCCTGCGCACAATCGTCGTTAATGGAAGCTGCGACTCCATGTGCAGATTCGACACCTGACTTCGACCGATTCGACTTCGAAAATAACTCTGTAAGAGAAGCATCCACTCGACCGTACTTCACTCGGACTCCTCCAATGGCATGAAGTCGTTTCGGTCAACTTCCCAATACACAATATTTGGATGGAGCAAAGAAAAACACCCATGTGATGGAATTTGCACAGTCATCATAGAGAGTGATTCGTGGTGGGTTAAAATCCAAGATGTATCGAAAGCAGTAGATACGTCGTTGAATTCTCCTGAAAACTGGATATTGACGACTCCTCCTCCATCTTCAAAAAGTAAAAGGCATGATTGGAATTTCGTCTCAAGTGAATCAGAGTCCATCAATTCTCTAACATTGCTACTAGTTAATGAATATAGAGGCAAACGATTCTAGAGCAAGAAATAGTCGAAACTTCAAATTCTTCAATCAGCATTATGTATTCTTTTCCTTTCCGCTATCCATGAATCCTTATCAAAACGCTCCGACTCCAAAAATTGGAATCCCTGTCAACATAGGGATTTCGGCGGTAATTGGAGCACTTATAGGGATGGTTGGCGAAGATATCGAGTCAGGAATCTCGAAGGGAGTTCTTATCGGAATGACAGTCGGATTCATTTTCCAAGAGGGTTTATTGGTTCAAATTCTATCAAGAGAAGCAAATATTCAATATCAGTCACGACTCCTCCAGGGAGAGGTAAACCTTCGAAATAGGATCACAATGCTTCTTGGTCCTTGGCTTCTTATCCTAGCAATTGGATTTGGTTTAGCACTCTGGAACGGGTTAGCATCCGACTTGACAACCATCGTCCGAGTCATTTGTGTTTCGACCATCATCATGTTTGGTATCGATCCGTTATTCGGGCTCTACGAAAAGGGCGTACTGGCTATTTTTGGAGCATCTGTAGTTTACATCATCATCCTACAAGCTGGGTTCAATGGGTACGATGAATTGGTAAATTCGATATCCCCATACATGCCAGAAGGTGTGGCCTTTTCTCTTGCTTCAAGCGTAGTTATGTATCTTCTTCTCAGCGCCCGATGGACCTATTACAGACTGTTTTGTTTCAATCAAGTGGAAGATCTCGGAAAGGCATTCATCGATACCGGTCTTCCGTTAGTATTGGTGATTATCCCTTACTTCCCGAAGTTCCTTGAGATGCTCGAAACTATGTTCCTCGGACTTTGAAGTGACTTTGCTCAGAACTCATCTTCTTCGCAATCTGGTACGCCGTCGAAATCACTGTCCTCACGGTTATCTTCGCCGATGCAATCTGGATGTTCTTCCTCATCAGGAACCCCATCAAAGTCTGAATCCCCACCATTCTCTCGATCGTTTCCGTCGTCCGTATCCTCATCATCAGAGATGCAATCACCATCACTATCACTGCACTCAACAACAATGTCGTCCTCAGCACAATCAAAAGATTCCATGAAAATCTCACTCACATTATCACCGTCTTGAACATCGCCGTCACCGTTCGAGTCAATCCAAATGTAGGAATGAACACCCCCGTTTTGACAAACACTGTTTGGTTCAATGGTTTTCTTCACGAAGGTGGCTTCTGTATTGGTTTGTTGGCTTGGTAAACAGATGTATCGTGCTCCAAGTGTTTCATCAGTTGAGAGTGTATCATCTCCGTCGTAATCAAATCCATTCGCCAAACGAACGTACACTCCGTTGCATGCAGGCGATGAATAACTGGTGATGTTCACAATTGAGGATGTGCCATCTTGCCCGTCGCCACCATCTTCACCGTTGCACGTTGCGTAAGAATGTTCGATTTCTGAATCATCGAGAACACTGTTCTGATTGATATCGCGCCCAATGAAAACTTCAGTTCCACCAACATTTGAATCACACACTTCACTCGTTGCTTCAGTTGTGTCCATCAACAACTCATAGGCATCTAGACCGTCGATTCCATCCGCTCCATCATCTCCGTCAGTTCCATCTGTACCGTGACAAAGTCGCTGTGAGGACTGTGTTTCAGGTTGACTCCATTGATCGTTCCCGTCGTGATCTACCCAGACTTGGATTAACAATCCTCCATTCTCACACTGAGGCATTTGGCTACTTGTCAGTGATTGAACTTTGATTTGAGGGATGAAGTGCATGAGTTCATTCTCGTATGTTGGTGCAAGGCAATCTCGCACAGAAACTCGGGCTAGCTCGTATTCATTCATATCTTCTGAATCATCACAGAACATTTTCACGACGACATTCTCAACATCTGTTGAACTTGTACCATCACATTTTGGTTCATCTTGTTGCGTTTCTATTTTTCCATCAGCATATTCTATGGTCTGAACCTTCCAATATTCTTCTAGTGATGCACATACATCTGAAGTGGTTGCTCTCACCATTGTCTCGGTTTGAATTAACACAACTCCGTTACTGTATGGTGACGAAGTTCTACATTCAATCTCTTGAGTAATTTCAGATCCTTGATAGGTTCCATCTTGATTCTCATCGATTTTCGTTGTGATAACATTTGCACCCTCGTTGTTCGCTGAACAATCCTCATGCCCAGAAACCCATTCCGAGATCTTCGTGTTTGGCAGGCTAATATCATCGCTTTCAGAAGCCTGAATGAGTTCATTGACATCTCCAAGTTTAAATCCGTCATTACCAATAACAAGACCTCTGACAGCGAGTTTGTTCAACTCTCGCATGTCTTTGGGAGAGATTTGGATAACTGTCATTTCAATGGGTTGAGAGGAAGAAAATTCTGTATCGGATGATTCTGCTTTGTAGTATTCAATATCGTTGCAATCATCGTATTCATCTCCATCTATATCATGCGTTACTGTAAAAATAAGTCCCGAGGCGCCTTCATTTTGGAAGAATCTAAACCACGACTCCATCAAGAATCCTGAATCTGATTCTGCAAAAATTTCATCGCTGAAATACGCAATAACAAACATTCCATCCAAATCATTTGGCTCATAAATTTCAAACATATTATCGTCATTAATTCCATCGTGAGGCCGGATGTGCGAGGCCTCAAAGTAGGTAGGTTCGGTTACCGTAGGATAGGCGAAAAATGGGCAAGAATCTATTTCCGATGTGACACCGCTTTCCGAAAGGAAATACAAATCCGTTCGCTCTTGCTTGTAATCGTCTTCAGTATATACCTCTGGACCAAAACAGCCACTAAGCATCAAAAAAGAAATCAAAATAGGAAGAAGTCCACGGACACGCATGTTTGTTGTTGTCGGCGATGGTAAATCAAGATTACCGAGATAGGGTTAAAAACGTCCACAAGGCGTTCAGACACATGCAAAAACCCGTATTTGTGATGTTGGTCTTTGTAGTAATCGCAGGCATGACCATCCCTCATGCCTCAGTCAACGTGCTCGCACAACACCATTCTAAGGCGAATGTCAATACTGGATATGACCTAGCATTCGATTCATTTGAATCAATCAATGCTACTGAGCGGTCGTTCGTTACATCGATGGATACGTATGGAAGTCAAATGGTCGGTTGTGCTGAATTCTCAGGTACGTTGCAAAACAACATGGGTTCCAATTCTATTCAATCGGCTGGCGGGAAGGATGTTCTGCTCTTTGGTTGGGATTCCACTCAAGGCTATTGGCAACAAGCATTTGGAGGTCTCGATGACGATTTTTGTTGGAAAGTCCGTTGGATTTCACAAGATATGATCGGAGTTTCTGGTTATTTCAAAGACGATTTCACAGTAGGTTCACATCAGTTGATGAACGAAGGAAACAGAGATGCCTTCTTCGTTCAATTCAACACCACCTCACAGACGTATGACTCTGCCGTCTCTGTAGGTACATCAGGACTTGAAGAAATGCGAAGTTTCGTTGCTCTGTCGAACGGTTCCTTTGCATTAGTTGGTTCATCATCAGGAGATCTCACATCAACGGGTATTGTCGGAGGTGCGTCCTGCGTTGAGAACGGGTCTGTTGCATGCACGTTCATCCTCTACACGGATCAGGACTTGGTTCCGCAGAAACTGTCCATTCTTCAATCGACTCAAAGCGTAATTGGATTTGATGCCGTCGAGATTGGAACGTCTGGAAAACTCCTCGTCACCGGCCAGTTTACCAAGACGTTCATTTATTCTGGAGGCAACGTGACTCGCCAAGGTACGACGTATACGGATATTTTCGTTGCAAGAATAACTGAAGGAGGAGTCAATGACCTCCTCTCCGCTTACGGTGGGTCTGGCATAGACGAAGCACGTTCTATCATCTCTACTCCAACTGGATTTACAATCTCTGGTTCGAGCCAATTGGATGCTGATATTACGCCGAAGGTGTACGAACCTGTAGAAGATTGGCAGGCGCCCCAAGGTGTTGGCATGAAAGACGTCGTCATCTTAACGGTCAATTCGAACGGTTTAATCACGGATGGATTCACCTTTGGAACGGACAAAAATGATGCAATGGGGGAACTCGATATCGATGAAAACGGATTGCTTTACCTTTCAGGATACATCGGATCAACAATGGACTTTGACAATTCAACCTTCGGGGTTCAGGATAAAAATTCAGCAATCCTAGCTATTGTCGACAATTCGGGTGGCGTCGCATCAAGCATCGTCGATTTCTATGCATCATTTGGATCAAGCAACGGCGATGCGCGCAGCAATTCAGTTTCACTCTCCTCAAGTGATGACATATGGTTAGGAGGACGTCTTGCGCCAGGGGCTCAAACCAACCTATTCTTTGGGCAATATGCGGAAGGATTCGACCGCGCAGGATTCCTTCTTCGTGTTGGCAGTGATATCGATGACGATTCAATAGCAAAACGCCTTGACAACTGTCCTAATGTCCAAAACATAGACCAACTTAACTACGATTCAGATTCCTTTGGAAACGAATGCGATGGCGATGACGATAACGATGGCATCGACGATGGTTTCGACACACAATGCCCACTTTCATCGCCAATCGGTTTCGTTTCGGATGCTACAACCGACCATGATGGTGATGGATGCGCTGATTCAAGCGAAGACGATGATGATGACAACGATGGCTATTCTGATTCCCTAGAAGCGAACATGGATTGTCCAAAAGGATTCACAAATTGGCAAGCAGGAAATACGTCACTTGACCGAGACCAAGATGGGTGTCATGATTCAGAAGAAGATAACGATGATGATGGTGATGGATTCCTAGACGATGTCAACGACCTTTGTCATGGTGTGAACAGCATCATCTTCAATTCAGGGACATGGATGGACATTGACTTGGATGGATGTCATGATCAAGAAGACCCTGACATCGATAATGATGGTGTCTTGAATGCCCCTGATGGGTGCGATGATAGTCCAATCAACTGGATCTCAATCCCATCCGAAGATTACGATCAAGATGGATGCAAAGATGATGTTGAAGATAACGACGATGACAACGATAATGTCGTTGATATTATGGACGTAGCCTGTCCTCTCTCTCAAACAAATGGATTCGTCTCAACATCTTTAACCGACTATGATGGTGATGGATGTGAAGATACAATCGAAGATGATGATAACGACAATGATGAGATCCAGAATGATATTGATCAATGTAAGAGGATGAAACTCGACTGGACTTCAATCGAACTTACTGATCGAGATGGTGATGGTTGTCATGATCTAGATGAGGACGACGACGATGACAATGACAATGTCAATGATATCGACGACATTTGTACAAATGTTGACTCTGAGAGGAATTGGACATCCAATGAACTCAGTGATTTCGATGGAAATGGTTGTCGAGATGATGGCATGCAAAATGGAGGCTATGGAGAAGATACCGATGATGACAGCGATGGCATCAACGATGCACTTGACCAAGTTTGTCCCAAATCGCCACTCTTGTTATCTGGTGACCTTGACGGGGATGGATGCAAAGATGATGAAGAGAATGAAGTCGACATTGATGGAGACGGAAAAATCAACACCTATGATAACTGCCCAAGCGGAAGCCAAATCCTTGTCGATGATATCGATGATGATGGATGCAACAACAACGAAGATTCGGATGACGATGGTGATGGAATTGATGACGAAGGTGATGCTTGCGATCTTGATTCTCCTGAATTTTTCAAAAACTACGTAAATTGGGATGCAAAAGACAACTTTGTACTTGACTATGATCAAGATGGGTGCCATGATGATGGTGAAGATCCAGATGATGACAATGATGGGGTTCTCGACACCAAAGACCAATGCGGCCCAGACGAATTATCAAAGAAGAATTGGGTGAGTACCAAACAAACAGACTACACAGGAAATGGATGCTACGATGCAGATGAGGATACGGACGATGATGAGGATGGGGTTCTCGATTCCAAAGACCAGTGTGACCCAGATTCGATGAATTCAAACCAAGCGGGGTGGATTCCAGAACCTGGTCAAGACAAGAACGGAGATGGATGCGTTGATGATTTGACACTGACGGATGCCGATCGAAAAACCGTAGATTCAGAAGAAGACGAAGAGCAGCTCATGAAGTGGGTACTCGGTGTTCTAGGAATTCTTCTGGTTTTGATATTGGTAATTGTTGGCAAAAAGAACGAAACTACGAACACTCAGACCATTATCTACGGTGATACGTCTGAACAGAACAACCAGCCAGAAACTAAATCGGACCAAACCGCTGAGGCTGAGGAAGAGCCTGAATCAACGACGGTTACACAACTCATGCAACATTTTGGTGGATATGGCGGCCCGTATGAGATTGAATGGCTCGTTGAAGTAGGTGATACTGTTCAGAAAGGTCAGGTCATTGTTGAGGTGACAACGGATTATGCCACCTTCAACCTTGAATCAGAGTTCAATGGAATCATCATCAAATCCTACGGAGGTTGGAGAAATGACCTAGGAGTAGGAGATCCAGTAATGGATATTGAACCTGTTGAATGAACCGATTCAGTTGTTCTGCTTTCCTTTAGAAGTTTGAACATTTCCTTCATTGCCTTGGATTGCATTTCTGTTATCCGTATTATGGGTAACGTTATTGCCAGAGTTTCCATTGTATGCGGTCATTCTTCCCAGAACAAAACCAAGAACAATTCCACCAACACCTATTGCTATTTCCATCATTGCGATTTCTACCATGATGCCATCTACACCGCATTTATTTAAAATAGGTTTTGGAAGAACAATCCTATAAGATGGATTTATACATCAGACGCATCAGTAGTGACTGAAGAACCATGAGTAAAGAAGAGAGTTTTGAAGCAACCAACCCTAAATTCAAAAAGGCAAAGAAATGGTCATTGAAGAAATTAGAAAAGGCTCTTGACAAGGAGTCCGAAGGGGTTTCAATCACAAAATCAACGATACGTAAATTAGAATCTCAAATTAGTGCCCTTATCCAAAAATGCAGCGATCTTGTCGGTGAACAAGTAACTTCAGAAACACTGGAAAAGCATGCACAACGGATTCAAGACAAAGTCGTCATCATAGAACTCAAAACAAATGAAGCCGAGATTCAACTCATTACTAACCAACTTATTCAAGCAAGGACGAGATTACAAGATCATACCTTAGCCAAGAACCATCTGCTTGATATTGTCAAAAGGAAAAACCAATAAACGTGAGCGGGTGTGTTAAGCCAGTGATACCATGGTGTGGCCTTTCAAAAAAGTAAAACCCCGAATTCGAGACTCTTGGCTCGCACAAAACAGCATTTCGACAAGATGGAGCGATGCTTTCAACAAATCCAAGCGAGAATTGACTGGAGACATTAAGCAGCAATCTGACATTTTGCTTACTCATGAAGCTCGACTAAAAGAACTTGAAGTTTCAAAGAATCAGATTGATATGGAAATGACAATGCTAAAAGAAGAGTCGAATGAAGAGGGTATCTCAGAACAACTCAAGAGAGATCACCTCGCTAAGTTGAAATTACTTGAAGGGAAATTCACCCAGGATCTTGACAATTCGCTTTCGACAATGAAAAGTATACGAGAGGCTTCAAACACACGTTGGCTTCTTGAAAACATCAAGAACAAGCATTTTACAGACCCGGAACGCCTTTCTGACCCGCCTGTGTTTGAACCAAAATCATGGTCGCAAATTTTCGCTGAATTACCAGAAACAGATGATCTGGACGACGATTATCTCCACGAAATGTACGATCACTTCGGCATTGCCTACACAAAGAAGGCAAACGAAGATGGTGAGCAGAAAACCAATGACATCGATGACTTAGTCTGAAGTGATACCATGGCTAAAGTACCAATTTACGAAAAACTTGGCAAAATGTCTACCAAAAAACTGAGCGCAGAAGTTGGTAAACGTCAAATCAATCTTGAACGATTTGAATTTGCAACCAGCGACACAATTCGCTCTCTTTCAAAACTTGAAAATGAGATCAAGAGAGTCGAAAAGAGAATTGTCAACTCTCTTGAAAAAGACAACACTGCAGAGGCTCTTTCTGATATCTTACAGTTACGAGTTCTACGAGTTGAAGAAATGGTTGAACTCAGCGGACTCTCAATCTTGCGTGCAAACCGATTCTACAACAAGTTGCATCTTGATGTGGCAAAAGGCATCGAAGCAGGCGTCTTGTATGATGAAGAGAGCATCAAGGGGATGGTTCCTGATGATTTGAAGAACGTTGTTTCAACATCTGTTGATGCAAGTAATTTCTACGATATCTTGAGGAAATACAAAAGCAAACTCAATCAATTTGCTCCTAAAGAAGAGGAGGATGAATCATGATTCCTTGGTTTTACTCAGTTGATGAATTTCAACAATTCAAGAATATGAAGCCAAAGAAGAGGCAGAAACTAATCGATGCGAAAGCAGAAGACGTCCTCAAGCAAAAGGCCTTGTTGGTTGAGAAAACAAAGGAATTGCGAACCAATGCATTGTCTGTTGCTCGAAGAGTTAAGCGAAATGATCAACATCGAGCAACCGAAGAAATGATGACTGTTGCATTCGATCTTAAGAATGCAGAACCATTGATCACCAACTATGTTAATGCGAAACTGCTTCTTCGAGTCTATCAAATCATGCACATTGAAGGATATGAAGACCCAAGTGCATTGCCAGAAGCTATGGCTGATATCGATTATGGACTCTATTCAATCTCAACAGAGGATGAATTGAGAATGATGCTCAAGAATGCAACAGATCCTCTTTCGATTATAGGCATTCAAATGGAAGATTGAAAACAACCACCTCTTGGAACTCCTATCTCATAAGATGAGATACAGGAGACCGAGTGTTGAAAGCGTAATGACCAAACCAATAGGTTTGAAGAGAAGAAACTTGATCAGATAACCTATCAATAGACCTGTGTAAAAAATGGTGTTCCCTAACCGGAGTTGCCACAAGTCTTGGTAAAGGAATACTGCCATGTATTTGTTTTTATACTCGCTTGCCAGCATCATTTTGATAAGATCTTTCACCCTTTCTCGTTCCCATCCATGCAGATGGCCTGCCATATAAGAACGCACAAACGCTTCGCCCAACCTATAATCATCATAAGATCGGATACCCCTCCAATGAATGTTTGAACGACTGAAAGTATTTTGCATTAAAATCTTCGAATCCTTACGTTCACGATGCCAAGTGAGAACAGCCTCAGCATCGAGAGATGGGGCAAATGAGCTGAAAGAGCGTTGCAGTACTTCAACTAAATTAAGCTCGACTTTTCGTTCAAGATGCTCTAATTCATTGAGGGCACAGATTTCAACTGCATCTTTTGCATACTTTTCTGCCTTTTTCATATTAATGAATCCCAAACGATTCGAATAGATTGACGATAACTTGAGGTATCCATTGATTTTTGAATCCCAATCGTCCTGTTTAGCAAGTATTTCCCCGACCTCTATGTCTATTTTAGTCGCTTTTTTCCTGTACCCTGCTTTGTCTGCTGCACGGGAAATTCTATTCAGTGATGATATCTTCAACATATCATCATCCAATTGATCAACACCTTTCTTGGTTTCAATGAGTACCTCCTCAAAGAGTTGCTCTCTCTTCTCATCAGTTGTTTCAGAACCGGATTGAGTAAACACTTTCTCGTCTAAGAGTGAACTGAATTTTTCAATGATTTCATCCACATCTATGTTGTTTTGGACAAGATCGCCCATGATGTTTGAATTCGTAAGTTCAATCGTGTTTCCTTGAGAATCTGATGAATCCGTTGCGTCTGCAATGACGTCTCCGCTAATGGAACTATTTTTTACAATGATTGAGTTTGGTTTCCTTTTCTTAAAGATTCGAGAAAGGAATGATTTTTTCACAATTTCTTGTCCACAATAACAAGTTCCATTCATATCCTTTACCAGGATTATGCCACAACTTGAACATCGTGCCATGGAACTACTACCAGTAGAGCGTATATTTCTCTATCGACACCGACATTTAGACTCGATGTGTTGAAAAAAAAACTCGATTGAAATCCTACGACGATTTGAATATGTTGTTTGTCCTCGGATGAGATGAGTGATAAAATGGCCAGCAATAACTCCCCCCCAAACATATTTGCTAAATCAGCGAGCATTCTTTTAGTAATGCTCTTTTTGACACAAGCAAACTTCATACTCGTAACAAACAACACTCAGAACGACACTCGGATTTTGGCAGAACAAAACACCATTAAACTCTCCACAGAGTCTTCTGCGTGGCTAGGACAGAATCAGAATGTCCCCCATTTAGGGCTTGCTGGCGTCGAAATCGTTGCTTATCATCCACTCAGTGATGAGGTTCTATTACATGGAAATTCGTCTTATTCTATTGGACATTCTACATCCACTGAAACGATTGATGGCACAACTTTGTTTCCATCCCAAGACTACATGAACGGCCAGTATAGGAGCCTCGAATATTGCGTGATTTCTGGTAAAAGTAGTTCAAATCAGGGTTTCACAAAGGTCCTTTCATCTTCAGCCACCGACGTAAAGTGTGAAGTGATTGAATCCTTTGATTTTGGAATTCGCATCATTGGAACGATTGCCTGTGATAGCAATCCTTGCCCGGGCTCCAACAATGCATTCAATTTGAGTTGGAACGGTACTGTAGACTTTTCAAGATCCTGTACAGGCTGCTTTTTCATCCTAGATTTAGATTGGAACGGAAGCTTTGCTCGAGTCAATACCATAAGCGTCAATGGAGTCAGTAGTTCCACAAACTGTCAGATGCCGAGCATCGTTGATGCCACTGTGAGCCCAAATAACTCAACTTTCTTGTTAACCAGGCACAGTAAAAATGGCTATACTACATCATCAAATTATCCTTGTAATTGGTCTCCGACTGGAAGTACTCCTTCTTGGAGCGCAGCCTCACACTCTCACATCCTATGGATGCACAACAGTTCGGGAGTCGGTAATTGGTGGGTTAAAACGGGATATAATGCCGATGACGTATATGTAGGAATTAGCAATAGATTCGCTAAATTGGTTCCATCAGAGTATACTGACTCGGTTTACGTTGTTGGTGAAAGCGGGGTAGGAAGCACAAATGCGGCATGTGGAAAGAGTCCGATCACTACGAGTTGCCACTTTCACTATCACTCCTCAAATGGCTATCTAGTTACTAATCACCCGTTTAACGCAAATTTGGGTAATGGACTACCTTACATCTCGCATTTTTCTTCATCTGGTAGCCATCTTGATTCTGAGATTCTAGATATCGACGACAATGGCCAGTATTATCGTGAAGAATATTCAGGAATTGAAGAACTTCGACACGTATCGAATAAACTTGCATTTGTATCGCTTAGTTATACTCAAGATGTTCGTCAAAATACCGACAATGCACAATTCGTTGGCCAAAACCTGACTGCAGGACAGGATAACGGCTTCTTCATTGATCTGAACTCTTCTTCAATTACAATCAATCAAACGTCAAACCTTAGCTCATCCATTGCATTACAACAATTATCAGGTTCAAAGGTCATCGGCCATTCAACAACATCGAATTTAATTCAATATTTTGAGAATGAATCCGTTGCTTGGTCAACACCTTCAGTTTTCGGAACTCCAACATCCGTGTCTTATCGTCACTCTAACCACTCACTCATGGCAAATTCTTTCATAGAATTGACACAGAGTACACAAACGTATGGAAATTTGACATTGAATATTGGAACACCAGGGTACTATCACTTACGAGTATGGTATTCACCAGATTATGATGGAGATAATTTAGCCAATGAAATCGACCCTGATAGCGACAATGATGAAATCCTTGACATCTATGATAATTGTCTTACAGGTATTCTTTTTACATCGAATTTGATTGTAGATGGTGATCAGGACGGCTGCAGAGACAGCGACGAAGATCTTGACGATGACGGGGATGGGAAGAACGATACAACCGATCAATGTGCAACGGGAACCATGTATTGGACTCGAAACTCAACAACTGATTATGATGACGATGGATGTAATGATGCTTCTGAGGACTTCAATGATGATAACGATAACTTCCAAGACTTCGAAGATATGTGCCCTCGATTAGTTGGAAATTCCACATATTCCAACGAAAAAGGATGCCCAGATGATGACGGAGATGGAAGACCAAACATGACTGACCCGTTCCCGAACGATTCCAGTGAATGGAAGGATACAGATGGCGATGGATATGGAGACAACGGCGATGAATTCCCTCTTGATGCTACTCAAAACGCTGATTCTGATAGCGATGGTTATGGGGATAATTCGAACGGCAATTCAGGAGATGCATGTCCAACCACATCCGGAAATTCGACTCGTGATCGATTAGGATGTGTTGATGCAGATGG
>QQSG01000043.1:5380-6742 GCA_003602665.1 Candidatus Poseidoniales archaeon | reverse complement strand
ACATCGCTACCGTTCAATAGAGCCCACTGTAAATCTTTGAAATTACAATTACAATTCGTATACTTATCGACAAACCCAACGATATACAAATTTACTCTTCTGCAAAATCACACCATTCTGGGATGATTGCTCTCTTGTTTTCGAAGTAATCTTCTTCAGCCCCTTGAACTGAATCAATGTAAGCTATACACGATTTATCTGCTATTTCATCTGTTTGAGAGTTATTTTCACGATCATAATAAGCCATGAATAAAATTTTATCATCATCAGAATCAAGCTTAATCTCATATCTCCAAACGAGGTCAATTTCCTCTCCGTCGATCAGAAAAGTAGTTGTCAAATTATATCCCTCTGAGCTCCATTTTGTAATCGTTCCAGTTGATTCAGATACCGTACCATCGGAATAGAGCGTCAATGTATCTGCATAATTGTACCAGGTTCCCGCCAGTTCAGTCTGATCTTGTTCATCCGCCAAATCACTAGCCCAGATGTATAAGACACCCGCTAAAACAACGGTAATGGCGACCAATGCAATAGGGATGATGACAACAAGCGAAACCCATAGGCCTGTTCTACTTTCTTTCTTCGGTTGTATATACATCATCGATTGAACAGCAGTCTGATTTGGTAATGTGGAAACTAAATTCTTATCCTTCTGATTCCAATTTTGACCCTCTATTTCAGTCGTCAATTTTCTTTCATTTGGCTGGTTGGGATTTGGTATCCATTCGTTACCATTCCACATCCAAAACCCATTATCGCTGAGTTTGGTAAGTTGAACTGGTATCCATTTTGCGCCGTCCCATTCATAGTGTCCATCAGGGCTTATTGTCCCAATCTCCATACTCTGCCCTGTCTCTTATGATGTATATCTATTTCCATATCATGTCAATGAATACAAGGGCTCTTGTTGTGTTCACGTACAAGAACAACGGAAGGCTTAGAACGCCTTCTACGAGGTAATCTGTGAAGCCGCCTCAGATCATTCGTTTACTTCAGCGTCATTCAATAGACCAAAGGCACGAGCATCTTCTTCTTCAGCGACTCGAATTCCTTCTTCAAGGTCGACTCGACTTGTTAGGAACGTACCAGCAAGAATCACGATAGTAATGCTCAGAATTGCAACACGGCTATCGAAAGTGGTACTTGCAACTGCATAGAGTGCAGTACCAATCATTGCAGCTGACTTTCCAAGGAATCCAAAGAATCCAAAGAATTCAGATGCTCGAGACTTCGGCGTAAGTTGGGAGAACATCGACCGTGCTTGAGCTCCTGCTGAACCCATAGCGCATCCTACAAACAGACCGAGAATGACCCATTGCATTGACACACCAAGACCTAGAGGCTCCCAAACATAATCTC
>QQSG01000043.1:2709-5279 GCA_003602665.1 Candidatus Poseidoniales archaeon | reverse complement strand
ATGATGATAATTGAGAAACGATGATCGTTTGTGTTGTTAAATTCTGCAACCAATGCAGTAGCATTTCCTTCGGAGATGGTCTTTATTTCATTCACATCCTCAGTCGCTTGTTCTGCTAGGAATGATGCTCCAAAGACACCTACTCCAACCAACAAGAACGCTGCAAAGACACCCATTATGCCCAAATTGGCTCTTTGAATGAACATAATACCTGTTCCAAATATTCCAACAAATGCTAGGATGAAGAGACATACGAGAATGCCTTTACCCAATGTGCTTGAACCAGATGCTTCTACACTGTAATCAGTCTCTGGGAAGTATTCTTGGAATCCATCTCTAAATTCTGCATCTCCAGCAGAATCTTCTGCAATCCAGCCTTCATATCCACGATCATACAGAGTTGTGAGTTCATAGACTCCATCATCTGTTGTGTTGTCTCCATCAGGATTGTCGTTCCACTCGAATTGGAAATCATAGCGTGCTGCATCTTCCTCTCCTTCGAGTTCGAGTGGTGCAAAACCAGCAGCAGTGACTGAAACAGCTGAGTAGATGATAAGGGCAAGCATCAAAGCGAATTTTGTACCTTTCTTTTCTGCGAGTTTACCGAATACAAACGTCATAGGAACCGCAACAACATTGACTGTAAGCAGTAGAATTACGTTCATGCTTGGGTCCAAACGTAGAATAGATTCACCAAATGCACTTGCCATACTTGCGATTGTGTTTACTCCATCATAGAACAGAAGGTAGGCAATGAGGAAAAAGGCCAGGACTTTGAATTTACGAATTTCCTTAGCCGTGGTGTAGACTTGGCTGTATGCCAGTTTTGTAGCACCAAGGATACGTGATAGGTTATTCTTACCGAAACTCTCCCATTCGACATGTTCCGCAATCTCAGGTTCAGGTGTCCACTGGAAGATGAGTGCCCCAAAGCCCCACCACCATAGAGAAGATGTTACAAAGATGACTGCGAGTTTGAAATCAGTGTCCCATGTAAGACCGAGGAGAACAATGAGATGGAAGATGAGAAGCATCGATCCTCCCATGAAACCATACATGTAGCCCCAAGTTGAAACCTTGTCCTGATCTTCTCTCTTTCCAAGGTAAGGCATGAAGGAATAATAGATGACGTTACCACCAGTAAATCCAACGGTACCAATGGTGAACATAACTGCAAGGACGATATAGCCATCTGAACCAAAGTACGGAGCTGCACCCATGAGTGCAGTGAATGCGATACCTGCAACAGTATACCATTTCAGTAGTTTCTTCTTAATCGGCATTTTATCAGCGATTACACCTAAGGCAGGTGCAGTTGCAACAACAAAGAGCATCGATAGTGTGAGGACAGTTGCATAAAACGTATCACCAGTTTGAGTACCAGTGGCCTTGTTGTAGAGGTTAGCCATTAATGCTGGAGCGATAACAGTCATAACAGTTAGTGCATATGCTTGATTTGCCCAATCAAAGAAATACCAGCCCTTCAGTGCCTTTTCTTCATCAACAGGCATCAATTTACTTGCATCAATTGGTGGATTGATTTGTGTAGATTCTATAACTTCGCTCATGGTATCCCCGACTACACCACGTTTGACATGGTTTATCAAAAGCGACCCTACAAATACAGATAATCAAGCATATTATAGGGAGTTACAAAATTTCAAACCAAAGATAACAACTGGCTTGTTCATGAGCAAACAATTCCATCGAGTTCTTGTCACAGGTTGCACAGGTTTTCTTGGCCGTCAAGTGACCAATGAGTTTCTGTCAAGAGGCTACTTTGTCCGAGGTACAACACGATCAAAGGCAGAGACCCATCAAGAAATTAAGAACGATTTCAATGTAGGTGATCGCTTTGAAGTGTGCTCTACAGACCTTCTTTCAGATGATGGATGGGAGGACGCAATGGAAGGAATTGATGCAGTAATCCATACAGCATCCCCATTTTCTGCTCAAGAACCGAAAGATGAACAGGTCCTGATTCGACCTGCGAGAGAAGGAACTGTGCGAGTCCTAACTCATGCTTACAATGCAGGCATACGTAAATTTGTCATTACATCATCAACTGCAGCCATTTCAGGAGCAACTCCTACGAAGAAAAATCAGACGTATACAAACGAAGATTGGACTGACCTTGAACAAGATGTTTCCGCATATACAAAAAGTAAAACTCTCGCTGAAAGAGCAGCATGGAAATTTATAGAACAGCATCAAGATGCTCAGTTAACCACCGTAAATCCTAACGTCATCTTTGGTCCGTTACACAGCGGATCCTCTGGAACTTCGCTGAGAATTATCGAATCGATCATCAGTAGCAAATACCCTGGTTTCCCAAAAATTAGTTTTGCTCCCGTCGATGTCAGAGACGTAGCATGGATGCATGCAGAAGCGTTAGAGAACGAGGACCTTGTAGGTGAAAGATTGATGATGTCTTCAACTCCGATTACAATGCCTCAAATTGCTCATATCCTCAAAGAAAAAGGTTGGAAGGTCACGACAAGAACACTGCCAAATTTCATTGTACGATTTATGGCTCTCTTCATCAAAGAAGCCCGTCTCATAACAAGTGG
>QQSG01000043.1:1273-2642 GCA_003602665.1 Candidatus Poseidoniales archaeon | reverse complement strand
CATGAAGAGATGATTATCTCAGCAGCGGAATCATTGAGCGATCAATGATCTCGAATGATGATATAGCGACCAAGGGCTTCTTGCCACATAATCTCTTTTCCTGCTTCGATGTTCATCCCTTCACCTGGAAGTGGAAGAATCATCATTGAGTGGTCTCGCATGTTCATTGCATGAACTTCACCGTTGTCGATGTGGGTAACCATAGCGGTTCCCTTTTCAATCATTGGAACATTGATAGAATCTGTTACAGTTCCAACATGTGAAATTTTCTTTCCTGTGAAAATACTTTCAAGAGAAAGACGTGCTTTTGCAGAACCGTGCTTACCAGGCTTCGATTTTGAGATACTCAAAATTTTGTAGGCTTCTTCATCAACGACACAAAAACGTCCAACTTTTAGGGTTCGGATTTCGACTCTATCGGTTCCTGGCATGAATAAACCGCATAAGTGGTGGCTTAAGACAGTTGGGTTTTCAATTGCTGGATATCAGAGTTCTCGGACATCAAATCTCTGACCAGATTGTTCATTTGTATGCTTTGTAATCAGGGGAAGCAATTTTTTAGCAACATCTTTTGCATCAGTTAGGTCCCCATTTTCATAATAACCAACGAATGATGAAAGGGATGGGAAATCTTCAGAATCCGCAGAACGGATCTCCTTTTGCATATCTGTGTTAACAATTCCCGGTGCGATTGATATCGCAGTAATTCCATCCTTCATCCCCTCTTCTGCTAAGCATCTCGCCCACATATCTTGGCCTGCTTTAGCAACACAATAGGATGACCATGATTCCAATGGGCGTAACGAAGCACCACTCGATATCGTGGTAACTCGACAATGTTCTGAAGCTTGCATCAATGAGTAGATACCTTTCGTGAGTCGTTGAACACCGATAAGATTCACCTGAATGTTTTCAGCCCAAGCATCACTTGGCGCCTTGCTCATTGGCATTATTGGAGAGATCATGCCTGCATTGTGGACAATACCATCGATTTTCTGAAAATTATTCTTGAGTTCAACGATTGCCGTGTCAATTGATTGATTATCAGCCAAGTCACAAACGATTGAAGAGACTGATGCCAAGGTTAACTGAACCATATCTCTCGATTGCTCTAACGCAGGCGTGTCACGAGCGAGTAAAATAACATTGATACCCGATGATGCGAGGCTAAGGGATAGTTCCAACCCAATTCCTTTCGATGCACCGGTTACAAGGAAGGTTTTTTGTTCCATAAGTAGCCCTGACCATGAAAGTATTGATACTTTCCGAATCAGAATTCAAACAGGAGTATAAGAATCAAGATACAAAGGAAAGTTTGTGTTCGGTCTTCCAGATTATTTATCCGAACGCTGTATTCGAGTGAATGATT
>QQSG01000043.1:0-1025 GCA_003602665.1 Candidatus Poseidoniales archaeon | reverse complement strand
GCAAGGGAAGGTCATCGAGAAAGCGTAATGAAAGAATTATCAAAAAAGGCAAGCCTGATTATCACAGATCTTTTTCCCTTGCCTCCATGGAAAGAGTGGGTCGAAAATATTGCTCAGATGGCTGCCTGTCCAGTGATTGAAATTGATTGCCATTGCGTTGTCCCCATGCCAGTTTACGGTAAATCTGTAGATCGCCCATTCAAGTACAGGGATGCAACGAAACGACTCCGCAAAGCAAGAATCAATCAGTTATGGCCGAAGCTGGAGATTGAAAATCTGTCATGGAAGGGCCCACTTCCATTCACTCCAGTCGATATCGATGCTGAAATTAAACCTATGAAGAAACGATTCAAATTACTAAAGAAATGCAACATCGATCAGACTGTATTGCCGGTTTGGAATGAGAAAGGAGGCCAATACGCAGCATTAAGCAGATGGGATGAGTTCAA
Source organism: Candidatus Poseidoniales archaeon (assembly GCA_003602665.1). GTDB lineage: Archaea > Thermoplasmatota > Poseidoniia > Poseidoniales > Poseidoniaceae > MGIIa-L2. The sequence continues at coordinate 576 of QQSG01000043.1, read as the reverse complement.
ACAATCTGGCCTTTCGGGATATGCTCGAAGAAGAAACAAATCCGAAGACCCAAACGGTGTATCAAGATTATCAGCAGCAATACACTATGGAACAATCTCTGTGATGAAAATCGCAAGAGAAACCGCTTCCTTTGGTACAAAATCGGCTGACAAGTTTCTTGATGAATTGTTAATTTTTAGAGAACATGCTTGGCATCATTGTTATTCATCTGCAGACCCTTATGGATCACACAATCTCCCTCAATGGGCGAGAGATTCGTGGAGCGATACAGAAGGTGATGTGCGCCCGATTGTCCTAAATCAGAAACAATTCGAATTCAGTCAGAGCCCAAGTCCTCTCTGGAATCTCTGTCAAACCTCATTGTATCGTCACGGTGAGCTGCATAATAATCTCAGAATGACATGGGGTAAAGCCACACCACTCTGGACTAAGAGTTTGGAGGATTCGCTTACCATGGGTCAACATCTGAACGATAAATTCGCTCTGGATGGACGAGATCCCTCTTCAATTGCAGGCGTTCAATGGTGCCATGGACTTTTTGATAGGGCGTTTTATCCTCCAATGCCAGTGATGGG
>QQSG01000042.1:7903-11263 GCA_003602665.1 Candidatus Poseidoniales archaeon | reverse complement strand
TGTCGAGCGTTGGTCTGCTATCCAAGAGCATGAAAATACACCACGCTTCATTCCTAACGACCCTTCGTTTTCTTCGCAATGGCATCTTCTCAACACTGGACAAGGTTCTGGAACAGCAGGCGAAGATGCGAATGTGACAGGTGCATGGAACAGCGCTACAGGAAGCGGTGTGCTTATCTCCATTGTCGATGATGGTGTTGATCACCAACACAGTGATCTCTCTCCGAATTATCTCACTTCAATCGACTATGATTATTGTGGGAATGATGGCAACCCCACCCCCACATCCAATGACGGACATGGAACAGCAGCCGCTGGTGTTGCAGCTGCTAAAGGAAATGACAACAATGGCGTTACAGGGGCTGCTTTAGATGCAGACCTCATCGGTCTGCGATTAATCGCTTGTTCGAATACAGACCAAGACGAAGCAGATGCTATTGGCCATCGGCGAGACATCGTCGATATATCCTCAAACTCTTGGGGACCAAGTGACAATGGACGAACTCTGAAAGGTCCAGAACCATTGTTGCAAGCCTCTCTTGAAGACAACGTCTATCTTGGAAGAGGTGGTTTGGGAACCATCACAACGCTTGCAGGTGGTAACGGCCAAAACAATGGTGATAATTCCAATTATGATGGGTATGCCAATACTCGATTTACAATAGGAGTCGCTGCAATAACGGACTCTGGTTACCAATCCTACTACAGTGAAGATGGAGCCAATATTCTAGTAGCAGCCCATTCAAACGGCGGCTCCCAAGGAATCACCACAACAGACATTCGGGGGTCTGGAGGTTACACAACCTCTGACATCTACAATAACTTCGGAGGAACGAGCAGCGCAACACCCCTAACATCTGGCGTAATCGCCCTCATGCTTGATGCAAATCCTGCTCTAACCTATCGTGATGTTCAGCATGTTTTGGTCCATAGTGCCCGTACAAATGATGCCTCGGATAATGACTGGAGTGTCAACGGAGCAGGGCATGACTTCAATCACAAATATGGCCATGGCGCACTCGATGCTGGTCTTGCAGTCCACATCGCTGCCAATTGGACGAATGTTGGTCCTGAATTCAATTGGACAAGCGGTGAGAAATCTATTTCTCAAGCAATACCTGACAATACTGCTAATGGTCTATCTGATTCCGTTCTCGTTTCTGCTGGCTTACTGGTTGAAACAGTAGAAGTCAGATTCGATGCTGATCACACCTACAGGGGCGATATTGAGGTCTCATTGACCTCACCTGATGGAACTGTCTCTCGCTTGTCAGAGAAACATACTGACAACAATAACAACTACAACGAATGGGTCTTTTCTTCGGTCCTTCACTGGGATGAATCCTCAGACGGAACATGGACAATTGATGTGAAGGATGTCCAAAACGGTGGAACAGGCACATGGAATCATTGGGAATTGCTTATTCACGGAGCGGAGGAAGTCATCGATACAGATAACGACGGATTGCCTGACGAGGATGAAGAAAATATCCACAATACCGATCCACTCGATCCAGATACTGATAACGATAATCTTCCAGATGGTTTTGAAATATTTAATTCATCAACCAACCCAACCGATGATGATACGGATGACGATTTACTCCTCGATGGTCAAGAAGTTCTGGTTTTCTTTACCAATCCATTGCAAAGTGATACAGATTCGGATGGATTGAACGATGGTACAGAAGTGCTTGTAACAAACAGCAACCCTCTGGTCTATGACGCCGATGAGGACACAGACGGATGGTACTGGTTCCAAGATTGCGATGATGATGATCCACTGATTAAGCCCATGGCTCCCGAATTGTTGGATGGTGTCGATAACAATTGCATTAATGGTATCGATGAAGGCTTTGCACAACTTGATTCGGATAATGACCGACTAAGTGATTGGGCAGAATTCCATGTCCAGAATACAGATTGGTTAGATGCTGATTCGGATGACGATGGTCTTGAAGACGGAGATGAAGTGCAGNTTTACTTCTCAGACCCAACAACATATGATCCCGATGATGATCTTGATGGATATTATTGGTTCCAAGATTGTGATGATGAAAATCCAGATCGAAATCCTGGCCTCGATGAGTGGCTCAATGGAATCGATGATGATTGCGATGAATCCATCGATGAAGATTTCATAGGCTTGGATCGTGATCGAGACGGGTTGCTGGATCTTGATGAATTTAGTCTCTATGGGACAGATTGGTTAGATGCTGATACTGATAATGATGGCTTGCAAGATGGATATGAATACTTCATCAATACAAATCCGTTATATGCAGACCTTGACAACGATGGTGATGGTGTTCGATGGTTCAACGATTGCGACGATAATGATTCAAGCATCAGTCCATTCAAAATCGAAATACGAAACGGAATTGATGATAACTGTAATGATGAAATTGATGAAGGAATACAGCCACTTGCTCCGGAGGTCCTTGTCATATCCATCTCTGAAGTGGAACAAAGCATCACAGAACCAATTCACATCATGACATATGCGAATCAGGATACTTTGGAAATCATCTACGAGTTTGAGTCCGGTTTGTCCATCGAGATTCAACAAAATAAGGCAACAGTTACTTCGCTCATCCCAGGTACATTCGGAGGAAATGTATGTGCAATTGCAGATTCTATGATCGATTGCCAACAATTTGATTTGACTTTTGTTGAAGCACGAGAAGCCATTGTTGAACCGATTGCAAGTGAAGAATCCAAACAAAGTACAACATATGCAAGCCAGATGGCGAAACACTTCATGCTCATCACAATAGGGATTTTGAGTCTTCTTGCAATTGTCGCTATCGGATGGAAGAGAGAAAAAAATGTGCAACCGTGGGAACCAATTCAATCCGAAAGTATTGGAAATGTCCCGAGTGCTCCCGATCTTAGTCTCTTTACCAATGGCTTTGATAACCGTTGAAGTTCTTCGTTTACATTACCTCACGAAGTGAGTGGATGTGTTGAAAATGAGCAAGACAAAGAAAGAAACGAAGCAAGACGAAGAAAGCCGAACCCTATTGGTTGGATATGCCCGCCGCAGTAATGCTGGCGGTGCGATCAAATTATCCATCAATACTGCAACATTTGCAGATTGTGAAACCTATGAAACAAGCGACGGGGAATCCTATGTTCCTCTCGTATTGTCTATGGCAGCTCTGCAAAGAGTGATCGCTGGAGAACGAGCGGTCACCACCGTTTCTCAACTCCTCGATTAGGATGAAAAACGATTGTAGTAATCATGTTCATTCATGGACATGAAGCCGGGTGATGCGATGTTCAGGCTTTGCATCCCCCTTTTCCCCAATAAAAACCCAAAAACACAATTATGACTATATATTCTATATTTGCGAGGTC
>QQSG01000042.1:6720-7884 GCA_003602665.1 Candidatus Poseidoniales archaeon | reverse complement strand
ACTCGGCCTCCCGCATCATTGCGGGTATGCCGATGTATAACGAAGAAGAGACCATTGGTACTGTTGTAACAATGGCCCTTCGATATGTGGATGAAGTCATCTGTATCGATGATGGATCTTCTGATTCCAGCGCCCGTATTGCAGAAGCCTGTGGAGCAACCGTCATCCGACATCGAAGCAACCAAGGCTACGGTGCTGCACTGAAAACGCTCTTTCAAACTACAAGCACACGAGACACAGATGTACTCGTCGTCCTTGACTCTGATGGACAACACGATACCTCAGACATTCCAAAATTGGTTCAACCTATTCTCGATGGAGAGGCAGACTTCACAATCGGTTCAAGATTTGTCGAAGGTGGTGAAGGAAATTCAATGCCTGCATATCGACGATTGGGGATCAAAGTCATCACTGCTGCAAGCAATTTAACCAGCGATCTTGGAATTAAAGACACTCAATCTGGTTTCAGAGCCTTTTCAAGAACTGCGATTGATCGACTACGTTTTGATGCGGATGGAATGGAATTATCTTTGGAGATGCTTGAAGATGCAAAAGAAAAGCAACTCATCATTCAAGAAGTGCCTACTATCATCCGATATGATGTCCCTAAAGGATCTAACTTTACCGCAGTTTCACACGGATTTACCGTTTTGACATGGGCATTGCTGTCTCTGTCTCAGAAAAAGCCACTTCTTACTCTAGGAGTTCCTGGACTTGGCCTACTCGCTACTGGTGCTGCTATGGGAATGCAAACTGCACAAGGGGTCACAAATCAACTTGATTCAGTTCTTGGAGATGGACTCACTGCTGTGTGGGTTGGAGTACTTGGATTAGCCTTGATCACAACAGGATTCATTTTGCAAACCGTTCGTGGATTTTTGAGAATCCTTTTGGTTCGTGAATTTGGACTCGACTGAATACAATTCGTCGCATTGTTCATCAATCAAGCGCGTCTGGTTACATCATGGCAGGTCAACTCTCCGAGATGATTGAGAGTTTTCGTCAAACGACGAAACCTGTCCGAGAGAAGATGGATTCGTTGAAAGAAAGCATCAATGAGTATGCGAGTAAGCGTACAGAACAGTTGTACCGTTCCGTACTGGCATCACCTGCTATCTTTGTCATGCTCCTAATTATCATCGCTACATTCCTTGGACAACGAGG
>QQSG01000042.1:0-6482 GCA_003602665.1 Candidatus Poseidoniales archaeon | reverse complement strand
ATAGGGAGAGGTATGGATCATGACAAAACAGATTATGGGAACATTGACGGTGTTCTTTGGATCATTTCTCCAGCCCAAATTATGAAGGAAATCAATTCTGCAGATGGACGTTTCAATGAGTCCATGTGTGTCCATGGAGTGAATACACGACTGCCTGTTGACATCGATTGTTCGAATTTAGCTGGAGGAGGAAGGTATGCTATTCCAGACCAAAATACGATTGATCAAATCATTGAGAACTCAAGTGGTTCATTTGAGGCACTCATCAAAGATACAAACGACAATGATTTGAGTTTCGATAGTGATGGTGATGGTGACCCAACCAATGACATGGATGGTGATGGGGTATGGGATACTACAGCCGTCATCGTTGGGATGCGATCTGATGTACCAGAACCGTGGGGCGATTTTGACGTATTACTCGAGCATTTCGAGGAGATCATTGACAACAGGCCGACAGATTCTCAATCGACAGAAATGACCATGACAGGATTAACGAAGACCCTTGAAGACATATCTGATGCAATCTACAAGGATCTCATCAAAATGATGCCCTTCTCTGTCCTGATGACAATCCTTGTCATCTCATTCCTTCACAGATCAGCAAAGGTTGTCATCATCACAGGAACTCCTATTCTTCTTGCTCTCGCAGTTACGTTTGGAGCATCTGTCATCTTGAAATGGACCCTTACTCCAATGATTGTTGCAACGTTCCCGATCTTAATTGGCCTCGGTGTAGATTACGCATTACACATGGTAAATCGTATTGAAGAAGTCCGGCGAAAAGAACTTGAACGGATTCTTGAGGAAAACGAAAGAAGAAGACGGCAAGGAAAAGAGCAACTCGAAGAACCGGATTTGTGGGATAAGGAATTCTACATTGAGTGTGTTACGAAGATGGCTGGTTCAACAGGAGTTGCAGTCTTTTTGTCCGCCCTTACAACCATCGTTGGATTCTCCGTATTGATTGCTCCACAAATTGTTAGCATCGCCCCGATACGCTCTGTAGGATTAACGCTCGTCGTGGGTATCATGTCCACACTTATGTTCTCAATTGTACTGGTCCCTGCATTGGCTTGGCTTCTAAAATTCCACAAACGAAGCAATCCAGGTATGTGGAAGAACATAGGAAAAGTACCTGTTCGATTCTTTGTTGTCATCTTACTCGTAACAGGAAGCATTACTGCTTATGGAGTAGCAAACATGGATGAACTAAACAAACCAATTACAGGTTCTAGTGAAGCTCCTGAAGGTATCGAATCTCTTGATAAAATTGCACAATATTCTGAGCAATTCGATAGCGGTCAAACCTCAATGTTTGTCTTTGATGCTACGAATCGTCCAAATGATAACGATACATCCAACATCCGAGATTTACCAGTTATGGATGCTGTAGATATGCTTGAGCAAAAGATCGATGCCGTTGAGAGCACGAATACAACCAGCATTGTCACCTTCCTCAAAGCCGTACCTGTAAGCATACAACTTACGGATGATATCGTCTTCTACGAAGGTTCTCTTTGGGATTTATTGCATGATGAATGTTGGGAAAGCGACGATATCGTCGAATGTAATATTTGGCTCGGCCTAGAAGCATCAGGACCAGGAGGACGTGAAGCACTTCGAAGAGACATGGTAAATGCGGCCTTTGATACGCTTTCCCTTGAAGTTCGTTCTATGCTCTTGAATCAAGATGAAACAAAGGCGATTATCTATGTTGATCAGCCGTATATGAACCTCAATATCGCATCTGACCTACGTGATCAAATCGATGAAATTTTGACACAACCTCCGGAACTTAGTCAAACCCGAACTTCAAAACTCACTGGTGGATTACCTGTTTCCCTTGATATCAATGAAGGGATTCATGACACGCAATCGAGAACAACGATTCTAACATTGATCATCTTGACCATTGTTCTAGCCATCGTATTCCGTTCTGTCCGCTTAGGAGTGATTACGATGATTCCAGTTGCTGTTGTCATTTTATGGCAGCCACTTCTGATGCAAAGCGGGGATGTAAACGTCAATATTTTCACAGCAATGATAGGAACCATCGTCTTTGGAATAGGAGTTGATGATGCCATTCACGTGATGCATNGGATTCAAGAAGAAGGTGAAAATTCTACAGGAATTGCCCATTCTATAGAAGAGACTGGACAGACTATTTTCGAAACCACCATTACAACTGTTGCAGGTATTTCTGCTGGTTTCTTACCTGGTTGGATCTTTGGTTGGGACGGATTCCCAGGGCTCGAGAATTTCTTTATGTTAATGTGTATGCTGATCATCTTTGCATTCTTAACAAGTTCATTCCTATTGCCAAGTATCTTGGTTGCAGACCATACGGGCCGAGACTTGGTTAAAGGAAGAACTACGATACAAGACGTCTTCAGTGGAGATGATCCGTGGCGTGATATGTCAGGAGATATGACCGTAACAAAAGGTTCTGATATGAAACCCCTTGATGCTGTTTTGCAGCCGAAATCAGACTAGACTGAACGTCTCTTAATTGCGACAAACCAGGAAGCTCCGATTGCTAAGAGTAATCCAGTTCCAACAAGAATTGATGTGACTGGAAGACCTTCAGAAGTAGTTGCCTTTACTTCGGGCTCTTCTTCTACAACCTGCTCAACATCTTGGACTGTGATCTCACCTTGCATACCGACTGCAGCATGTGGTTCACAGACGTAATCATAGACGCCAGCCGATTCGTAGTCAAAGAAGAATTCATAGTTCACATCACGAGCAGGTTCACCGGAATCAAACACCTCGTTGGCTTCTACTGTATTGTGAGGGAGTGCTTGACCACCCCAAACAAATCGAACGCTATCTCCTTCATTGAGGGTGATGGTAGATGGATTGAATCGTAGATTGGTACTGTCAACTGTAATGACCTTAATTTCTCCTTGTTCCTCTTGAATTAAATCAATGCTCCCTTGAAGAAAGAAGAAAACAAGTGCTAAGCAAATGACTTGACGCATGGTGTTACTTTCAGCACCCAATATATGAACACGTGTTCTCGGGGACTAATCTTTGAGGCCGTCTAAGAAATCATCACTTAAGTCGTCGATAATTTTCTTACCTTTGGGCCAAGCCCAACCAATGGCTCCAACCATTCCTAAAATCGGAGCATAGCGATAAGTCAAAGCTGTACAAGCATCTGATGCTCCTGAGAGAACATCGACTTCTGAAAGCAAACTCCCAGTATCATCCTCACATGAGAAGTCAGCAAGGGCAACACCGCTCGAAGGGACAATAGCCGCAATTGTGTATACGAGAATGGCTGTCGATAACAAAGTGCACCAAACAAGTCGTTCTTTACCAGGATCAAGCAATTTCTTTTTACTCTTCAAAACAATGAGCATTGGAACTGATAAGGCAACACAGAAGATAGCAAAAGGCCAACCAATCGCCTCAGAAAATTCTGCTATTTCCAGCGGATTTGCAACTAGAATTGCTGAACCGCCCATTGCAATGAAGAGCCCTGGAGCCACATTTCCAGTTCGGGCAAGGAGATAACAGGACAAGGGTGCAATAAACAGTTGTCCAGTTACAAAAATTGCTAGAATCCAGTCTAAATTATCTGACAATCCCCATGTTGTCATCGCACTTGCATAAGAGGGTTCATTCGCCATCGTATACGCCATCCCTGGCACAATGATAGCCAAGGAAAGTAACCATTTCACTGGATTATTTTGGATATCCGAAAGGAGGGTATCTTCATCCGAGAAGGTTTCTATCACATCATCTAAAATATATTCATCACTCATAGTATCACGCTCACTTACCATCCTCGATATAATCATCTAAGTCTTTATTGGCAGATAAGGACATTTCTTCTTGACGAGTTACTCCTTTACGGAAGTAATGATCTGAACCTTGATCTTTCTTCTTCCGTTGAGGTAAATGTTTCAAGGCTTCCAATCCATCATCGATTCCAACAAAACTCATTGCTCTTCGGACTTTTGTTCCGAGAAGTGCCAGAAGACCTCCTCCAACAACTCCACCGCCTCCAACAACAGCAACTGTTGTGACATCATCTGGATCTATGAGAGGGGCACTATCATCCTCAGAAGACGTATTGTCGTCATTGCTGTTAACACAAATTGGACAATCCTCAGCTTCTTCATCATCTGCACAGCCGTTGCTATTCAAATCTGAAGAATTTGATACAAATGAATACGGGCACTTGTCAAGATTCGAAGTGTTTTCAACATTCAAAGGTACAAGATTTGATACACCATCTCCATCAATATCTCCGTCACAAGCATCACCTTGAGCATCACCATCAAGATTAGTCTGATCTGAATTAGAGACGAAAATACAGTTGTCATTTAGATTTATAATTCCATCATTATCTGTATCATTTGGATGATCATCACATCCCAGTGGTATTCCATCATCATCTGTATCATTGCCGTCGTCAAAGCCTTGACATTTGTCATTGGAATCAACAACTCCATCGTTATCCCAGTCTTGTGGATAAGCATCACAAGCATTTGGAATACCATCATTATCAGAGTCTTGACTATTATCTCCAACACAATTGTCTACGCTATCAAGAACACCATCGTTATCGGAATCTTGAGCAGTATTATTTTGTGGATCAATACAACCATCGCCATCGAGGTCGAGTCCAGTGGAATTCTCAAATGGACAGTTGTCATTTCCTAGGAAATCAATTGGAACATTGTTTGTCACACCATCATTGTCAGCATCGTTATCACAAGCATCCCCAACTCCATCGTCATCAAAGTCCACTTGTCTAAGATTCCAATGATTTGGACAATTGTCATTTACATCCAAAATGGAATCTGAATCAAGGTCTTGATCACCAGGAGTAAAGGCATTGGAATCAAATGAATCCCAAATGCCATCACCATCTGTATCATGTGAGTAAACGTTTCCTATAATGTGAGATCCTTGAGCATTAGCTCCAAAGATAGAGCTCTGTGAGCCATAATCATTTGAAATTGTGTAACTGGATAACGGATTAAATGGTAAACTCAGAGTTGCAGGATTTGAATAATCATTCAAGTCGATCAAGAAATCACCTTGAACCAAATTGATTGAACCACTGCTTCCAGTCGAATTTGTCCATGAGAGGGTAATTGGGGAAACACTTGTCCAAGAACCAAGGATATGAGTGCCCATTGTTGAACCATGAACAAATCCTCTAGGAATGAACTTGGGTTGTGAACCTGCCGTGAATATTTTGTCAGTCGTCCCTTTGTCTACGTTCACAATTGTCAGAGGTAATGAAGCCCCCTCACTCATACTTTGTTTCACCATGTATGTTAGTTGGCCATCGACCACAATGGCATCAAGAATCTCTTCGTCTTTGTTTGATTCACCATTCAAATCCAATGCGTTAGTTGAAAGAGCATCGTAAGTGAGAGCATCAATACCCCATGCCAATGGGTTAATCTTGTTCGGCGGATTAGTGACAGGATTTGAGTTAAAGATTCGAACACTCGACTCTCCACTATCCACTTCAACGCCTATCATGACTGAATCATCATACACGTCGATGCTTACTCCTCGCTCAGTACCTGCACCATTGCAACTATTTCCAGATGTTGCATTCTGCAAATTATTACCAGAACAGCTATCGGCTTGAAATAATAACTCACCCACGCCAGAAACAACAGCAAAATATGCATCTCCACTGTCATCGCCTCTAACGAGATCAATATCACCAGCTGCTGAGTTTTCTGGGTCGATTGTTAAGCTTTGAACTGAACCTGCAATGTAGACATTGGAATTTGACAGGGTATCCGAATGACTAACTGAGGTTAAATAAATCCCACCAAAAGAAGCGTCAGCATCTTCATGTTGGATTGATAAAACCCAATCCAAATTGCCAGTTGAGGTATTCACAGTTGCAATGTATCCATTCAGAACAGGATCCGAATTATAAATTAAATTTGAAGAACCGAAATCATAACAACCAGAAAATTCACCAACGAATGAAATACGAGACTCATCCACTGAAAGTGATATCGAATTAGCGTAAGCATAAGAATCGTTTATCTCCAAAAAAGATTCACCATAACAAACATCACCTTTTTCCGGAACTGGGTAATACATCCAAATCCATGCTCCATTAGAGTTCATTTTAGCAATTACTGGAGAAGAGCGTTCAGCATTTCGTTCTATATCATCATTCAGATTTACTCGCGGTTGTTCATCAAGTACAATCCCTGCATCTCTTAGATTACCAACAACATATGTATTACCTTCAGAATCCATAACTGAATCTTTGATGAGAAATTTATTCACTGGCTGAGTAACATCATCATTTACAAGTCCAATTACCCCTTCTCCAGTTAGTATCAAGTCTAGGTTCGTTGATGATCGTTTTACAGATTCATCACCCAAAGAATGATACTCAGTTGCATTCAGTCCCATGGAGGAAAAAAGCATTAAGATTCCCACACCAATAGTTATCAGTAATTTTTTCAATTCAATCATCCTCT
>QQSG01000041.1:15567-18519 GCA_003602665.1 Candidatus Poseidoniales archaeon | reverse complement strand
CGAAGGCCATTACTCGATAAAAACAGCGTACTATGGGAACTTTGTAACGGAACTAAAACCTTCGAAGAAATCTGTAGGCATATGAGTCAAACCTATCATGAAGAAGTATCTCCTGTGGTTTATAGAACTCAAGCAGGCCTACAGGTTTTCATTAATCTTAACGTGTTGAGGTTGGTGAAGGATTCAGCATCTGTAAATTGGAATACTAAACCTGGACAAATCCCACCGAATCAACATTTAGAAGAAGTTAGTTTCGAAGTCGATATTGACGAACGAAAAGGCGATTAAATATTCAAATGTGTTGAAATATTTTCAACAGGTCTCCCGATGATAATGGATTCTCCATCGTCGAGTATCGGTCGTTGAAGCACAATAGGGTTCTGCGTTAGAAATTCTGCTAATTCATCAATTCTGTAAGAATTAAAATTCACTCCTTTTGCAGGTAATTCTTGATTGCGTAAAAGATCGAGTACATTGCCATCATATCGTTGAAGTATTGATGCATAATCATCAGCCGATACGTCCTCTTTCAAGTAGAGAATAATTTTACAATTGCTTGGGATGAATTCTAAACCTTGTCGACTTTTGGAACATCTTGGGTTATGATAGTATTTCATTCAATCTTCTCCGTTGGCTCCCATGCAAGACGAAATCCGATTCCGTCCCTACCTTGGTGAATACTAAATTTACGACGCGATGAGGATCTTGATGAATCACTTTCTGTAAACCAAGAGCCTCCTTTCGCTACTCTAAATTCAGAATCAGAATTTATCCTTGCTGCTTGAGTGCAGTGGTGATTTGAATGATCTTTATTCCAATGATCTTCAGTCATTTCGTGAATCATACCATGCATGTCGTAAAATCCCCATTGATTGGCTTTCTTGGAGCCAACTTCTCGAGTCGTAGCGCCACTATTTCCTGCATGCCACCCATGAGCATCGAGTTCTGAATCTTTATTTCCAAAAGACCAGCGTGTAGACGTTCCTGCTTTCGCAGCATATTCCCATTCAGCTTCTGATGGCAAACGCCATTTCCCGTTCAGACCTAGGTATGTTGACGGTTCCGAGTTCAGAACTTCCAAGAACTGCTCGACCTCTTCAAACGATATGCTTTCAACAGGGCGTAAACCAGCACTCCATCCATCTTGAAATTTCGAAGGATTCGAACCCATACGAGTCGACCATTGAACCTGAGTCACGGGACGCGCTCCAAGGAAGATAGGTTCTGATAGAGTTACTTCTGTGCAAGGCTGTTCGTTAGGATGGCCCGAACCATTTTGATCACCGATGATAAATGACCCTGGTTCAAGAAGAAGATAACTCCCTCCAAATTCATCCTCAAAAAAAGGTTTACTCGGCTGCATACAATCACTGAGAGCTTCGATACATTTCTGCTGTATTGAGTACTGATTCGACAAGTGTTTGCAAACGACGGTCTGAATCTTCATCAATCAAATTACCATCTTCATCAAAGGCATCTTTCACATGACCAATCGCTAGTTGTTGAGTAACTGCAATTCCATGCAACCATCGAACCATGATTCGCATATGATTGAGCGTGTTTGAATTCTCCATACCGCCGAGGGTCGACATGAGGCCGAAGACCTTGCCCCCGACGTGTTTCTCATAGACCCAATCAAACGTATTTTTCATTACACCAGACATTGTCCCGTGGTACTCCGGAGATGAGACGAGGAATCCATCGCAATTAGAGGCTTCTTCTTGGAATTTTTTGGTGATTGGATCACTCCAACTTCCTTCTGCACCAACAAGTGGAAGTGGTTGTTCATTTAAGTCCCAGAAAGAGATCTCTGCACCCAATTCTTTTGCTTTTCTTAGAGCCAAATCTACGAGCATTCCATTCTTGGATGATTTTCCGTATGAACCTGAGAGCCCCATAATACGCAATGGTGTTTCTGCCATACCAATCCTAAACAGATGTGATAGAAGAAACCATGCATTATCGTATAACCATCAAGGAACAATGCTTATGCCGTAACAGTCATGCCAAAGGTTGGGTGCAGTTCATGAGTGATGGTGAAGCGGACAAAGAAATGTCAGACTCATTGATGAATGATATGGCTGATGCTATGCGTTCAGCCGGCCTAGGAGAAGAGGAAGACAAACCATCGCAGGACGGTGGGGGTGGGATTAATCAGGAAGATTCTATACCTGCTGAGCAGCCTGCTAAAGAATTCTCAGAATCAATTAATGAAACTGAATCCGTAGAAGATCAAGTCAACGAGCTTCTTGATGAAGGTGAAGCACATTCACGATCTAACAATCCCCAGGAAGCTCTTGTTGCGTTTAACAAAGCCATCGCTCTAGATCCATCCTGCGATATGGCCTGGTTTAACCGAGGAGTCTTACTTGAAGCTCAACAAGATGCTCGTGGAGCAAGACAAGCTTTCCAGATATGCCTTGACCTCAATCCGGACCATGCACCTGCAACTGCAAATCTCGCCATTTTGCTCGATAGAATTGGAGACGAAGTAGGCGCTGCAGCAATGGCTCGTAGAGGATTAGAATTTTTCCCGGGCCACCCTAGTCTTACAGATGTTTTAACAAGGTCGAAAAATGCCTCAGTTGAAGAAGTACCTGAAGCCATTGAATCAACAATCACAAAGGCAACACATCATGAATCCACACTCGTCAATGTGATGGCTGATTCAGGTGTAACTGATTCTGAAGCAATCCTTTCGGAAGCTGCTCATCACGATCTCGATGGTGATGGCCACCTTGACAAGGAAGAACTCCAAAGTGCTGCAGAAGTGGTTGCTGCAACTCAACAAATTGAAACCGTTATCCAAGAGGCAATAGAGACTGAAATAGAAAAAACTCCCATTGTTGATGAAATAGACCTTGACAAACTTACCGCAGAAGCAACAGAAATGATTCGACAAGGCGAACCAAAAAAGGCTCTCGCATTACTCAAACCACATCTAAAAACCAT
>QQSG01000041.1:14945-15470 GCA_003602665.1 Candidatus Poseidoniales archaeon | reverse complement strand
CGACTCGATGAATCTGTAGCGAGTGGATGGTACAATCTCGGTACACTTTATGCGAGAAATGACCAATCTGGCAAGGCTATCGAAGCCTTTGAGAATACCATAGAACTTGACAAGCGCCACCTAAAAGCTCGTATGAAACTAATCGATTACGCAAAGGATTCTGGTAATGTTGGTGATGTATTATCACACGGAATGGCATTTTTAGAAGTTCAGGATGATGCTGGATTGCGCGCTGAAATAATTGAACATCTACTAACATGTGGTGAACAAGAAGTCGACGTGTTAGAAAATATTACTGGAATACCTCCAACTATGCCTGAGGCACCACAATTGGCTCAATATGCAATTGACCTTCTAGCCCCAGGTGCATCCGAACAAAGAGCGCGTGCCCTTACTCTCAAAGGCGATAACATCGAATCCGTGAAAATCTGGAAAGAACTTATCCAGACGGATAAGGAAAACTCAGGACTTTGGAAAGGTCTGGCACGCTCACTTGAAGCGGCCGGAGATTTGGATACTGCACAA
>QQSG01000041.1:8896-14903 GCA_003602665.1 Candidatus Poseidoniales archaeon | reverse complement strand
GCGGCTCCTGCAATGGTTCCAGATCCACAACCCCAGCCTCAACAGCAAGCAGCAATTCCACAGATTCCACTCGCACCAATCCAACAGGATATCACTCCATCTCAACCTGATACTTATGTTACAGAAGAACAAAAATCAGAGGCAAATAATCTCCTACTCACCCCGGTGCAGACAAGAGTTCAACAAACCGTAGAGGAACCAAAAATCGAAGTTGATTTGGCAAAGGCAGCCCTTGATGCCACTGCTATAATCGCATCATCTACTCAAACAAGTGTTGGTTCAAGTTCGGTTTCGAATCAAGACATATCATGGTATAATCAAGGAATCCAACTCATCGAAGACGGTAAATTCCCAGAGGCCCTTTCATGTTTTGATCGTGCTTTACCATCGTTTGCAAATGATAACGAAATGGTCATTAGAATTTTGAATGGAAGAGGAAACGCATTTTACTTTATGGAAGAATATCCCAAATGTGTCGAATCCTATCACAAGGCAATGATGATTGATCCATCAAATGTTCGTGGACAGACACTCTACAACATGGGTACTGCTTATGCTGAAATGGAGCGTTTTCCGGATGCAATAAAGTGCTATGAACAAGCCATGCCCCGCGGCCTATCTGCCGAAGAGACAAACCGTGCCAAGGAACAAATTCGCCGTTGTACAATATTAGAAAAAGAGAGACAAAAGAAGATTTCCAGAAGATGAATTGGAAGTCAGGTTCATAATGCACCGATACTTGGGCTAAGCATGGACTGTGGAACATGCGAGACTGCACCTGCAATTGAAGTCATCAAACCAAAGGTGGTTGATGCTAACCTAACCATCACCGATAAAGCCATTGATATGCTTACGGAAGCCTTTGGTGATGACCGAAGTCATGCCTTGCTCGTTGGCGTCCTATCAGGTGGATGTTCAGGATACATGTATGATTTACAAATCGTCGAAAGCACAGATATCGATTGTCAAGAACTTGTCATCTCTGGATTTAGAGTCCTCGTCCCAAATGCTTCTTCACATCTACTTGATGGAATCGAAGTTGATTATGTTGATCGATTAATGGGCGGCGGGTTCAAAATTAACAATCCAAACGCCTCCAGTTCGTGTGGCTGTGGCGAATCCTTTGCTTGAGGAACGCTCATGAGAGTGTATCAACTCGATTCGTACGTCTTACTTCTGTCAGGAAGAGATTGCTTACAATTCTTAGATGGGCTCTCTACAAACAAAGTTGATGGAACCTGTACTACGGTTTTTACAAAAACCAATGCTAAGATCATCGATATGGTTGAAGTCATCATCGTTGGAGATAACGTGGCATTAGTTGGACATAATCAATATAAGAATAATTTACTCAATCATCTCAATTCAAGAATTCTCCAACAGGATGTTGTTATGAGAGATATCTCTGAGTTTAACAAAGTCTACATTTCATTCGACGATTATCCTCCATCGGATGACATAACCGTCGTGAATACATTCAGAGGTTTGATTATTGTTGCACCTAATTCGAAGGAAATTACGTCGACGCTTACTGAAGATGAATTTAACAATTACAGAGTAGAACAACTCATTCCTCATCAGGGATTCGAGATTACTCCATCAGTTCACCCGTTTAATTGTGGTTTACATGAGTTGGTTCATGAAGCCAAAGGGTGTTACATTGGACAGGAAATTCTCACACGTATGCGAAGTCGAAACAAAATGGGTAAGTCCCTTATTCGAGTAGATGGTGAACCAGATGATGCAATTACACGCGGTAAAACGCATTCACTCGTTATTCGTAAAGAGGACTAATATTAGCAAATATTCGTCAAATCAATAGCCGAGTACATCTTTGAGTTGATTCTTGTAAAAGTTTCCAGATTCTTGAAGTGAAGCAAGCTCATCTTCCGAAAGATCAAGTTCGAAGATTTGTTCAACGCCATTTGACCCCAATAAACATGGCACGCCGATGTAAACTTCATCGAGGCCATACTGACCAGTAAGGTGGCATGATGCAGGTAACAAACGACGGCGATTGTTTAGAACTGACTCTGCCATTATTGCTGCTGCAGATCCCGGGGCATAGAATGCAGACCCACGTTCAAGGAGTTTGACAATCTCTCCGCCACCACTTGCAGTACGGGCTGCAATAGCATCAATCCTTTCTTGGCTCATGAGTTGAGTAATAGGAATGCCACCAACAGTTGTGTAACGTGGAAGAGGGACCATCGTATCACCATGACCGCCCAAAACCATTGGACTTACATCTTCTTCAGCACATCCCAATTCCAAAGCAATGAAATGAGCCATACGGGCGCTATCAAGTACACCTGCTTGACCAATAACACGATTGGATGGGAATCCTGTAACCTTCTGCATGTGATAGGTCATGAGGTCTAGTGGATTTGTAACAACGATAACAACGGCATCTGGTGCATGATCACGTATACCTGCACCAACTTGTGCTATAATTTCCGCATTCTTTCCGATAAGATCTTCTCGAGTCATGCCAGGTTGTCTTGGAAATCCACTTGTAACAACGACAACATCTGAACCAGCAATATCGTCATAGGATGATGTTCCAGTAATTGTTCCATTGTAATTTAAGACGTTAGCGTTCTGACTCATGTCGAGTGCTTTTCCTTTTGCAAATCCTTCATAGATGTCTAGAAGTACAATATCTGCGATTTTCATATTTGATAGAACAAAGGCACAAGTTGCACCTACATTTCCTGCTCCAATTACTGCAATTTTACGGCTTCCACGGGACATAATTCTCTCCTCATTCTGTTCTCTGAACGAGACGCTCTTTAATTCCAATGGTTCGTACCAAACAAATTCTCCATCGAGATAGAGGGTGGCATTGAAGAACCCCCTATGGTTGGACGAAACATAGGTGTAATTATGAAGTTGGGAGTGCTCAAAGAACCCGCTGAAGAAACTCGAGTTGCAATCGTTCCAACCAGCATGAAAAAACTACTCAAAGCAGGCTTTGAAGTTGTCATTGAATCTGGTGCTGGAAGGTTGGCTAATTATTCTGATGAAGAATATACAAAGGCTGGAGCGACTGTCGGCACAAGAGAAGAAGCACTCGCCTGTGCCAATCTCATCACAATCAGATTCCCTGGCGTAGATGGCCTTGCAGAAGGAACAACATTAGCTTGTGTCTCCGATCCATTCCGAAATCCTCAACACGTCAAAGATTGTATCAAGTCAAACATAACATTGCTATCGATGGATATGATTCCGCGTCGTTTGAGTCGTGCTCAATCAATGGATGTGAATTCGAGCCAGGACAATCTCTCTGGTTACAAAGCAGTCCTGCTTGGCGCATCTCAGGTTCCAAAGGGAATTCCAATGATGACAACATCCGCTGGAACTGTTCGACCTGCAAAGGTCGTTATTATGGGATCTGGTGTTGCAGGACTTCAAGCCATCGCAACAGCAAAGCGTCTTGGAGCAATTGTTTATGCATCCGATGTTCGAAAATCAGCAGCAGAACAAATTGAATCTGTTGGTGGGCGATTTATTGAAGTTGATGGAATGGATGATTTTGAAGATGAGGCCGGTTATGCTAAACCCCTAACCCCTGAATTTATTCAGAAAGTAAACGACACGGTTTGTGGTGTTGCATCTGATGCAGATATTATTGTAACAACCGCTCGTATCTTTGGACGTCCAGCGCCAATTACAGTGCCCTCCTCAGCAGTTCAGAACTTCAAATCAGGAGCAGTTGTCGTAGACATGAACGCAGATGTTGGAGGAAATTGCGAAGATACTGTTGCAGGCGAAGTCATCACAACAGAAAATGGAGTGATTATTGTTGGAACATCAAACCTTCCTGGAACAATTGCAACTACAGCGAGCATGCTTTACTCAAACAATCTAACAACATTCATCACATCATTAGTTGATGAAGGAGAAGTCAAAATTTCTGATGAAGATGACATTCTTGTCGGAGCTCCAGAAGGAAGCGATTTCTATGTTAATGGAATGGGTGGCGTACTCATCTGTAAAGATGGAGAGTTACATCCAAAACAAACTCGACTTGGAGGTGCACTCGAATGACACCAGAATTTTTAATTGGAAACATAACATTGTTCGTACTTGCAATTTTCCTCGGCTTTGAGTTGATTACAAAGGTTCCAGCAACACTCCACACACCTCTAATGAGCGGTGCGAATGCAATTTCTGGAATATCAATTATTGGCGCTCTTATTGGCGCTAACGTCGCCTATGATTCAGGAAATACTGAGATATCAGGAATACTTGCTTTTGTTGCTGTTGTCTTGGCAATGATCAACGTGGTGGGTGGTTTCTTGGTAACCAATCGTATGTTGAATATGATTGCTGGAAAGAAGAGAAGAGGTGCTTGAGATGGAGGATTGGGTTGCACTTGGATACTTACTATCCGCTGCATTATTCATTTTCGGTTTGAAGAAACTTGGCCATCCGAGAACTGCTCCATTCGGAAACCAACTCGGAGCATTGGGTATGCTTGTTGCGGTACTTACTACAATCTTCAGTATGCAACTTGCAGGAGACGCAGAATGGGTATTGATCGGTGCAGGTATTGTTTTGGGATCACTCATTGGCTACATAATGGCTGTACGGGTTCAAATGACCGGGATGCCTGAGCTTGTCGCTCTTTTCAATGGATTTGGCGGTGCAGCCTCTGCACTTGTCGCCCTTTCTGAAATTCAAAAATACATTAATGACAGTGGAACAGTACCTGCAGGCCTAGAACTCACTGTAACCATGGTCGCAGCGGGTCTATCTGCTCTTGTTGGTTGGATGACACTCACTGGTTCTCTTCTCGCTATGTACAAACTCAAGGGTGGAGTAAGCGTCTTTGGCAAGTGGATTAAGACACCGACATGGGGTCCTTCTTGGCTCAATCCAGTAAAAGTATTGCTCGTTATTGCCGTAGCAGTTCTCATTTACCTAAGCATTGATGACCCAACAAACACAACGTACCTATGGAGTATTATCGGCATCTCTTGTTTGCTAGGAATCGTACTGGTTCTGCCAATAGGTGGAGCGGATATGCCAGTTGTAGTATCGCTCCTGAATTCATTGTCAGGTATCGCAGCTGCATTCACGGGATTCATTATCGGAAACTCAGCACTCATTATCGCAGGTTCGCTTGTTGGTGCTTCAGGATTGATTCTAACATTCATCATGTGTAAAGCAATGAACCGTACACTTCCTGATGTCTTGTTCAAGTCCTTTGGCGGCTCGGGCGAAAAAGAATCACTGACACGTACCAAAGTTGGTTCAGATCCTGACGAAGTTGCCATGATGATCGATGGTGCTCAAAAAGTCATCATCGTCCCTGGATATGGAATGGCAGTATCGCAATGTCAACATCAAGTCAAAGAATTTGCTGATTTGATTTCAGAGAAGTTCGATACTGAAGTCAAGTACGCCATCCATCCTGTGGCAGGACGCATGCCAGGACACATGAACGTACTTCTCGCAGAAGCCAATGTTCCATACGAACAACTGATCGAAATGGATGAAATAAACTCAGAATTCCCTGAATGTGATGTTGCAATCGTGATTGGTGCAAATGATACAACGAACCCTGCTGCTCGAAGTGGCGAGGGCCCTCTAGCAGGTATGCCAATTATTGATGCCGATGCTGCACGCACCGTTGTCATCATCAAGCGTTCCCTCTCAGTAGGATATGCTGGCGTCGACAATGATCTCTTCTACATGGATAAAACGATGATGTTATTCGGTGACGGAAAAGCCATGATGACTGGTTTGAATAACGCCATAAAAGAAATCTGATTCACTGGTGGATAAGGAACGTTGAAAGGTCTCTTAGGGATGGCAGTAACATTGGAGGATGGCTCATGCGTTCACGTACTCTACTAATTCTTCTATTGGCCGTATGCCTAATCGCTCCGGTCATAGCAAATCCAAATGGTCCTCCTTGGGAAAATAGCCAAGGGGATTTGACTGTTGAAGGAGGATGTACTTGCCATGGGGTAGGTGGACCTGTTAACGGTCAGCCCTC
>QQSG01000041.1:7623-8832 GCA_003602665.1 Candidatus Poseidoniales archaeon | reverse complement strand
TTTGTCATCGACCTACAACATGCATCTTACGATAATGGCGGATTCATGCTTTGGAGTTACGGAGTTGGGACATTAACTTCCGGAGAAGGTTCTCAACAAACAGGACCTGATAATTCAGCTGTATCCCATTCAGCAGTAGGCAACGGGTGGACTGTCTCATGGACTGCTCCAACAGAAGATGTTGGAGAAGTTTCCTTTTCCCTTGTTGGCAATGCAGTCGATGGTCAAAACGGTGCAAATGAAGGCGACAAATGGAATATTCTTTCGTTCTTTATCTCAGCTCCAGATACGACCACAAATGATGACGAAGAAGGATTAGCAGTACGAACAATTAGTGTTGGAGACTTTGACTCACTCTTCGTAGCAGATATCGATCCAGCAGTTGCTGAGGCAGAACGACAACAAGGAATCGCGGATGATTTCTTCTCAAATGGAAACATCTTCTATTGGTCAACTCTAGCAATCATCCTCGTTGGAGCTGTTGTCCAAGGCGAATTCTACGAACGAAGGTTCGGAGGAGGACCAAAGCACCTTGATATGCGCCTTGCAGTACCTCAAGGTATCAGAAGAGGAATACTTGGATTGGGTCTACTTCTAGCCTTTGGATGGGCTGTGGATGACTCACAACCATGGGGTTACAGTTTCCTCCTCGGCATCTGTGCCTTGTGGGCCATCTTTGGCGTCTATCGAACCATTGTACAAGCCCGAGCAGTTCCAAATCCTGAAGACCTAGTGTGAGGCTGATTGATTGAAAACCCAAAGTGGTTTACAACTTGAAAATGACCGCCATTTGACTGTTCAAGAACATCTGAACGTGTTAACGCAACAAGCCACGCTTGTATTTGTCCTCATTATTGTTTTGACCGGCCTACTGATGACTCAAATTGATCAAGTATTACAGTGGGTTCTTGGCCTCATGAATCCTTGTGAGACAACAGAATGCCTCACGTTGTATGAACCGGCATCGTGGAGTGTCGTTCGTTGGCTTACTGCAGTATTTCTTGCAGTAATCTGTATACTTCCATTGATCGTTCATTCATTCTACAGATTTGCACAATCAGGATTAACTAAAAATGAGAAAATTATGTTCCGAAAATGGACTGCTTATTCCCTTCTAGGCGTTTATTCGTTACTTGCAATTCTGTTCTTATATGCCATACCAGTATTGTATTCCTTTGGTGATGGTGTTCATTCCGAAATAGGAATTAC
>QQSG01000041.1:0-7517 GCA_003602665.1 Candidatus Poseidoniales archaeon | reverse complement strand
GGGCTGATTACAGATGCTACACAAGATTGGTGGCGTGTACGCATTCATGGCATAGGTGGCCTGGTTCTTTTGCTCTCACTCCCAGGAAGATGGAATGGAACAAATATCATATTGATTACAACACTCATCATTGTGCTTGAATACGCGATAAAAAAGAATGTTCGAAAGTCGCACTCAATACATCTGCCAGATCCAATGTTCGACTATGAAGGAAGACGTCGTAATGTAACATTTGTTGATTGTTCGTGCCAAGGAGTTGCTTATCCAATTAACACATCCCCTGAAAATACAGGCTTACTGCGTTATGATGCACTGTGTCAGAATTATGAAGAACGAGAAGATTTGATAGATCACGTAAATCTCTACGGAATTAGTGATCTTATCATAGGGGGTTGTACCTCACAACCACTTCCGAATTCATTTAAAGAATCATTACAATCAATCCACTGTTCCCTTAGAGGATTAGATTTACTTGGATTACAAGGTAGTTTGCATCAATCTAATGCACAGTTGAAAGATGAAGTCAACATCGCAATGGCCAATCTTGTCGATCCATGGAATCGAAACCAAAGATTCGCCAGTATTCGAACTATAATCGATAAATCTGATTCGGCAGAGATTGTTCAGAATGATTCTGTTCATTGGAAGGAACAAACAACTGGTCAACTAAGAATAAATGTCCATACATGGACAGATGAAGAAAAAGAATTACTTCGATGATTATCCTCCATTCGATGCTGAGAACCCAACAATTGAAACACATGCGTATGTTCATCATGGTATGGGGAAGAAGGGGCATGCATCTGGCATGTTGATTTGCTTACTTCTTTCTATCCTATCATTTGCGTTACCATCTCAAATCAATTCACTTTTTGATATCGAAATAGATTCTGAAGACGCTAGCGAAACACCACTTGTAGGTTTGATGGTTAATGAAACGTGGCTCGTAGTTGTTGTCGATTTTGAATCCGATCCACTCGAAGAGAATCAAAAGCAAACATTTGGCACACTCTTAGAAGAACAATCGCGATTGTATTTCTCAGAGTCAGTAGGTTCTTCGATAAATATTGATATCGATGTCTACGATAAAATAATTCGATCCGAATATCCATTGGAATATTATGGGAAAGATGGAGAAAATGGCAGAGATTATGGTGATTCAACCCAATTTATGCCTGCAGAATTGTCGGAATATGTTGTCAAGAAGTTAGAGATTGATGATTGGAGTAAATATGATCTAAACGATGACCAAGTTGTTGATCGATTGCTAATTGTTCATTCAACACTTGCACAAGAGCAAGGTGGAGGTTCGAGTAACAGAATTTGGTCACATTTCACAACCTTCCAAGATCCAATCAATGTTGATGGATACAGTGTCGAACATTACACCATGTCAAGTATTCGCCATGGCATAAATGGAATCGGAACAATTCTCCACGAAATGATGCACCAATTGGGAGCCTACGACCTCTACCCTGTTCATGATTCAGGATATAGCGGTTCATGGAAAGGTATCGGAATATGGGATATTATGGCGAGTGGAAACTGGAATGGAGGTGGTGATGAACCATCTTTACCAACAGGACCTACA
This sequence comes from Candidatus Poseidoniales archaeon, assembly GCA_003602665.1. Taxonomy (GTDB): domain Archaea; phylum Thermoplasmatota; class Poseidoniia; order Poseidoniales; family Poseidoniaceae; genus MGIIa-L2. The sequence continues at coordinate 5,926 of QQSG01000041.1, read as the reverse complement.
ATGGAATCAATTGGACAGGAAGCCACTCTAGATTTGGCATTAGAATGGCCCTTAAACAGCCAGAGTCCATGCATAGGCCCTGCATTCGACATACAATCGAGGAGCGAGGGTGGAGCACGGGTAAAAATTCAAATTGGAGCTGAAGAATTCGTTTGGCTCGAAAAAAGATCTGCTGAAGGATTTGATGCATCCCTTCCTGGCGAAGGAATTCTGGTTTTACTCGAAGATAAAACTGCAGGGGATGCCCAGTATAATGCGATGAATACTGACCAAAAGAGACCGTATTTACGTGTGATTGAAGCCGACGGAAATGAGGAGCAATTACAAGGCATCAATGATGGAGTTTTAGCCGATCTATTCCAACCAGGTGATACTTTTGGTGAATTGGGTATACAAATTAGGAATCATGATGGTATTCTTGTTCCATGGCACATAAATGTGACAATATCTGATGAGGTTTGGAGGATTGAAATATATTCCATGGATTGTTCTGCACCACTTGGAATCAACTTACCTGATTATGGTTTAACAATTCTCGCCGATGATGTTTTTCCCATCGAAATAATTGATTACCAATCCTCTGTAACATGTACAGGGACTCTCAATGGAACCGATGGCCGAAACCTCGTCTTCTCAACGAATCCAGAAGACAGCTATGAAGTAGAAGGTCGTTTCTCAGGGAATGGAGTTATTGATTCAATCGCAACATTTAGCGGATTACTCATTTGCAATGGTTACGCCTTCGATATTTTGACAACTGTAACTACCGTTGGAACAATTCCTCTAGAGAATGGTATTATTTTCCGACAAGAAATCGATTCGGTGGAGATTACAACCATCACCATACCATACAATGGAGATGGATCAGGTGATGGAACCTTTTCTGTTGATTTACGGGGTCCAATCACGCGAATTGGAACGGTAAATTCACCCTTGATGATAAACAACGGTAACGGAACAATCATACTCGAAGTAAATCCAAGCGGCCTACTTCAACCCAATATGTTTGTCTTCGGTGAAATCCAATTAACAGCTTTCAATGGAGAAGTATGGACAATTGAACTTGAACTACAAGCAGAATCAGAATCAAAATTCCCAATACTCGATGATCAATCAAAAATTATTGGTATATTCTTCGTAATTTGTTCACTATGGTTTGCAGCGTCCTATCTGGGAGAGAGCAAGAAAATCGAGATTACTGAAGAGATTCAACCGAACGAAGAAGACCAATATGAATTTGATTAGTTCCGTTTTGGCAGCCAACGCTTAATTCGAAGATAGTTCCAAGAATTGTCTGAAAATATTGCACAGACCCATTCTTTGTGTACGCCTTCCGCCAAGCGGATGGATAAACAAACACCCTCCCACGTAGATGATGCATGATGAACCGGTTGAATAAGCCAAGGAGCATGAGATTCTTCGAGATTGGCATCATAAACTCGCCATTTACAGCCAAATTTGAAGCCTGGTCGTACCAATAATCCTCGATCAAGTAAATCTTCCATCAACACAATATCGGGTATCGATGGGGTATTTCCTTCGATACAAATATCAACATATTCATGTTCTTCTTCTCTCAAGATTCGCCCCGACATGTGATCAAATCCAATCTGAGGCCAAGGCCACTTACCACTGTACGGCAGATAAGTCCCCTTATCCAGAATACGTTTCTTATTCCAACATTCTTCAACAAATTTACGGGATTTAGCCGATAAATCAGTCCAGCGTTTATTCCTCCCTTCGGGTTGTATCAAATCCATTCTGTAACCCGTTACATGGAGTTCATCATCGATAACATAAAGCTCAGCCAAAGCTCCATTCTTTGACGATTCTACACTCCATTCAAAAATATCTTTCCAACTGAATTCATCATTTGTTGAGGCCATTTTAACATAGGCTTGGCATGGCTCTTTGAACCGATTCTGACTGTTCCCCCATCGAACACCCCATGATGAGAATGGAACCTTACCATCCATATTTTCAATTGGAACAACCATTTCTCCACCCCGTCGGCCAATATCCAAAATTACGGCTTCATGTAAGAGGTTTGGATTTCGTTCGAATTCTAATTCCAGCCAATCAAGAGTTGGCAAAGGAACTGATCGATGCCAATGACAGTAAAGCACCTCAGCCGAAGTTAGGGAGATTGAACCATCTTCATTTCGACGACCTATAGCACTTTTTTCAAATAGTCGAGTTGCTAAAGGAGGTTCCAGTTTCCAATTCTCTCCATCAAAAGAGGGACGCTGGAACGGTTTACGGTCAGACAGTTCTGGTACAACATCTGGTCCAACTGGACGAGTTGTGCGAACTCGTGGTTTGTAACGACGTTGCTGTCGGACCATGCTTCCACGTCATAGAACACACATATTGTTTCGTCGATTAGACCGATTGTCCTAAGGACTACCACCATGACATACAACCAAGGGGGAGGAACATGGTTAGCGGCTTCTTAGGCACTCTAACAACAGAGGAACGAACTCTCCTGCATCTTATGTTTCATCAACTTCCAGAAGGGATATGGGAAGCACCTGCAGAATTAACACAAGCAGGAATATCCGCAGCAGTACATGTTCAGAGAAAACACGTCCCACGGACACTGAAGAGACTTGAAAAACAGGAATCTATCGATAATACGAGTCGCCATATTCCAGGTGCTCGACAGAGAAGACGAGTATACTCCTTAACGTTGGAAGGTAGAAAACGAGCAAACGCACTCCATACTAAATTAGGAAAAACACCGATCCGTGACAATGGACAAACAGTATTACTTGAATCAATTTTCAAACCATCAGTCTCCCCTCTTGAAACGTTAGCACATATCGATGAGCATTACGTCTATCACCAGAGCCCTGTTCTTTCCCCAGTATCTCATCCCGAAGGTGCAGCATCACTCGATGCTCAAGCAGGAGAGGCTCTCGTGCGTAGAATGTTTGCTCGCGCATGGGAAGATGGTAGAATCACAAAGGATGAGCAGTTGTTACTCAACGAAGTTGTGGATTTCTTGGGCATGCATCCTGATCGTGTTCGCCGACTCTCAAATGAAGCACGTCGAGAAATTAACGTGCCTCCGCCTGAAGAAATATACTTGGATATGTTGAGGCAAGCTCTCGTTGATGGTACAATCCATGATGAAGAAGAAGCCTTGTTAAAGACAGTTCAGGTTGCTTTTGATATTGACACAGCCACTCACGAGCGCTTGCTTAATGAAGCTAAAAAACAGCCATTCATTCCACCAGAATTAGAATCATATCGTTCGGTATTGAAAACAGCATTATCTGATGGAATTATTACCGGAGACGAAGAAGCGATGCTGTCTACGTTACGTAAACAAACGAACATTTCAGAACAAGATCATGCCACATTATTGGCTGAACTACAAGATGACATTTGAAGAGGGAATATTATGGGAATGAACGATGATGATGCACGAGTGCATGACGCACTACGAAAGTTAGAAAATGATCTCAAAACAATTAAACCATCAAAGGTATTGCTCGTGGGAGATATTATGATGGATTGTTATATCCATGGTTTCGCAAACAATCTCAATTCAAGAGCGCCTGTTCCAGTATTGAAAGAAATCTCAAGAGATGAAGATGTAGGTGCCGCAGCACACGTGGCCCGTGGCCTTGATTCACTCGGCCTATCAAGCCAATTGCACGGAGTTGTTGGGGATGATGGCCCTGGCCTTGCTGTTTTGGATATGCTTGATGCAGAAGGAGTCGATACATCTGGCATTGCGGTTTTAGAGGATAGGACTACTACGGTAAAAACACGATTATTGGGGGCACGAGAGGGGCTTGTTCGTGGAGAACAATTACTCTTACGCTGGGATATTGAAGATGAGAATCCCATACCCGAACATGCATCTGAAAAACTCATTGACCAAACCATTAATGCACTACCTGGTTCTTCTTGTTTGATTCTATCTGATTATGGATTGGGTGTCCTAAATGATGAGGGGGCTGCTCGTCTTATTACAGCAGCCAAAGAACACAACGTTCCCATCATTGCAGATCCAAAGTTGACAGGACTGCATCGCACAAAAGGTGTTGATTGGGTAATGTTTCAATCGAAAGGTCTCGAACTTATGAGAAGGAGATTGGGCTCACCCACTGGGACTGATGCAGCAATAAAATTACTAGAAACGAATGACTGGAAACATCTTGTCATTCTCGAGGGACAGGACGGTGTAACAATCCATTCAAAAGGTGAAGATACTGTTCACGTGCCTTGTATGCTTGAAGATATTCGGCAAATGATTGGATTGATTGATGCGGCTGCTGTTGCTGTCGCTACCGCCATTTCCCTAGATCTTACCGTTGACGAAACCGCTCAATTAGCAAATGCAGCAAGCGAATGTATTCTGACTGCTGACAGAACTGACCGGTTTGTACTCAGATTAGATGATATGATCGACCGTATTGGTGAAATCGCTTGGAGCCTACAAGTATCGAAGCGCTGAGGCGAAAGTATGAGTTCATGGCTTCGACCAACCACTGCAGATATCGGTCTACGATCTTATGCCGCTTCTTTTGAGCGACTGTTTGAAGAAACATCGTATGGTATGCAGAATTATCTGCTCGATTCTGAATCTGCTAAGAAAATTGGAACCCTCATTCATCATTCTTCTGTTTGGAATGTATCAATACCACTACATGAAGAAATGAATAGCATACTTCTCGTTAAATGGTTAGAAGAAGTCTTGTATCAAGATGAAGTAGAGAGAAAGTGGATGGTTGAAAGCACTGTTCGTATTCAGACCGATGAAAACTCAATCCATCTTGAAGCTCATGTTTTATGGGTTTCTTCTGAATCAATTACAAAAGAAGTAGAAATCAAAGCAGTTACCCGCCAAGATCTAATCGTAATGGAAGTAAAAGAGTACGAAGAAGTTCCATCTCACTGGCTAGAGGTACCTTCATTTGAAGGACCTGGATGGTTTTGTGATGTCGTATTCGATATCTAGAAAAAGTGGGAATCCTCAGGTGGACGCTCGTACTTTTGAGCCAAATCTGTACACTTCCTCCGTCCCGAGTCCCTACAGCATCCATGGCTCCAGGTAGGGCTGCTCCGTTCCCGGCCTGACCTGTTCCCCCGGTTATTTGGTCCCCGTTTCCTTCCGGAAACGGTTCTCAACACCCGGATCATGTAGGGGCGAGACATCTACGTCCGCATACAGGAACCCAAAAGCCGCTTTCGCCGCCCTGAGGCATTCAGCCCACCATAAAGACGATTTGTGGTACAGGGTACGCCTAGCTCCCCACCTATCCCACCAGAGCCTGCGAGAAGGTCTATTTCAATCAAACGATGAAGCAACTTATGCTTCTTCCTCGTATTTAGAAGGGCACGAAGTCTTGATTGTATCTGCTTCAATAACGTATTTCCCATTGATTTCCTTGAATGTTCCCTCAGCGTATACGGTCCTATTATCCCCTAAACCATTGGAAATTGAACCAGCATTTGAATAATCAACAAGAAGATTTTCATCTGGCCCTTCTAAAATAAATGTCATATTCAATTCGTCGATTGATCCATCCATGATCTCTCCACGGACAGCAACACCTTCATCCAAATGATCTGATGAATTGTCAAGTAATTCTTCAACTGTCAAGGTTGGGGCGGGTGCTTGGAGAAAGATTGTCCCTAGGAGTGCAATGGTAACGACTCCGCCGATGAGCATGAGACGAACACGATATGAAAGCATACTCTTCATCCTCTCCTATTCAAGTACCTATTTCAATATCTGCTCTCATTCAAGACTCACTGCTGATCCAATTGCATCTTCCAATGTTTTGTATTCTGTATTCTGTAATTTCTTTCTTAATCCTTTGACAATTTCTTTGGTCAAACCAGGACCCTCGAAAACGAAGCCCGCATATGCCTGAAGCAGTGATGCACCATTGATAATTTTCTCCCAAGC
>QQSG01000040.1:13649-14178 GCA_003602665.1 Candidatus Poseidoniales archaeon | reverse complement strand
TGGCCCATAATGGCGCCAATGATGTCCTTGCGTTGAACTGTTCCGTTTACTTTGATATCGGCTTTGATGAGATACTTCATCGCCTTTCCTTGCTTATTTCCTGAATGATTTTTTCGAGCCAGATTAATTCCTCCTTTCGGCTTCCTCAAAGACAGTACTTTTCCGCCCCAATTAGGCGATACAGTACAACGATTATCCGCAAAGCGGGTAACCAAGTGAATGTGATTCGGCAATATGTCCTAGACTCTCCACCTTTTCAAGGCTGCGGCTCTAATTACGATAATTCGAATGATTTCTCATTCTTTAGGAAGTGATGAGGAGCGTGCCTCCAAATCGTCTCTCATTTCTTTGCTAAGAAACGGTAAATGAGGGTCTTCATCTCCCATGTTATTCTTCCATGCATCCATAGCACGCGCCCATATTTCTTCATCAGCATTCCACTCAAGCCATCGTTCGACGAAGGCGACATGTCGTTGTACGTCTTCATCTTCGGCAGCTATATGTTTAAGCAAAAGATTAGTCTGTGCTA
>QQSG01000040.1:4494-13500 GCA_003602665.1 Candidatus Poseidoniales archaeon | reverse complement strand
ATGAGGCCAAAATAGGTTGATGAAATTCCAAAAACCTCATCGGAGAAGCAGAGTGTTCCACTACAGTTATCGTCAAATCTCCACTGAACATAGGGCCAAATAATCAACGTTAGTGTGGTTGTCCAGAATGCCATTGAAACAACAGCTTGAGATTGTTGAAGGCGCCAATACTGCCTCATCAATAACTTCTTCATGGTAAGTGGATTTCTTCAACCCTTATGGATTCAACCCCTATCCTCCCCCAATCCCCTTTGATTTTACAAGGAATCACAAATCGACGTGATTAAATATTCGCCGCCAGACCACAATTTAATCATCGAGAGGGAATGGTATGGATTTGATAGGATTCATACGAAACCTTCCGGGTAAAATTTACGTCTCAATGGTCATGACAAAATTAAATTTCTTCAATAAAATAAGTAATCGCTCAGTTCTATCTGAAAATGGGCCAACACTATCGACAACCACGTATGGAGTTCGTTTCAAAACAGTGCATCTTTCCTTAGAGGCAATGGCAAGAGGCAACCTTAAACCCTCTAGAATGATTCTTTTCGTTGACGATAAATCACTCTATGACAATCCTACTAAAGGAATTAAAAGGCTCTGTAAACGTGGGTTAGAAGTTCACTTGGTTGAGAACTTTGGCCCCCATACCAAGTATTACCCTTTCTTAGAAATGGTTGAGGATTTCAGCCGCCCACACGCCACGGGAGATGACGATCACATCTATCCAAAATGGTGGTTGGAACGGATGTTTTCAGCCATATCAAAAGAGCCCACTCTGATACATACCTATCGTGCTCATCACATCCGCCTAAATCCAGAAGGAACAGAAGCCATACCGTATGTTGAATGGGGTCCAGGCATTGTCGATGAACCTTCAAATCTTAACTTCTACACCTCTTCTTCTGGAGAAATTTACAGTCCCGAATTCCTAAGTATCGCAAAAGGAAGAGGCCGTGCTTTCCTTGACTGCTGTCCCAAAAATGATGATTTGTGGTTGACTTCATTGGCAATCGAAAACAACACCCCCATCTCCGTTGTCGAAGGAATAAATAGGACATTCACCTTCATCCCTGCTGCACAACAACTCACTCTTGAAGAGACAAACGTTTTCGGGGGCTATAATGATGTCCAAATCAAGGCTACATTCAATGAACGAATACTTGAAAAGTTGCGTGAATTAGAACGAGAAAAAGGTTTGAGATAACGAGAAAAATCCAGTAATTTACTTTATTTCTTCGCGTGGTTTCAAGAAGAAGGTGTGCGTAGGAAAACTGTGTCGGACTCTAATATCCACCGTCTTGCTGCCTTTCGCAGTACTATAGAGGTGATGCTTGCAGATGGGGTTCTGACCCGAGAGGAAAAACGACTCATCATCCGCCTTTCATCTTGTTTGAACCTTGAATCTCACCAACCTGCAGAGATTTATCAAGCCATCATCGATGGTAAGGAAACAGATAAAGGAGACAGATTAACGGAGGATGAGCAGAGAGAAGTGTACAAAACAATCTTCGAAATTGCGATCATAAATGCTTCTCTCTCGAAAGATGAATTCAGAGTTATGGCTCATCTTCGCGACATATTCTCAATTGATGATGAAGAACACCAAATTGTTGAAGATGAACTTCGAGATATGGTCAAAGAACGCTTTGAAGATCCAAATGTAGTCGAAAAGACACTGAGCACACTTCGGGATTCTGTACGTCTTGTTACAACATTATTCGACAATGTCCGAAAGAAGAATCATGGTGAAAGTTGATGGAAACGCCATCACTCGATGTATTCCTTGGCGACGTTACTGCACTTCCTAAACGTAAGAAAACAACGTTGAAATTGCTACGAGAAGCTTACACATACGGCGTTCCTGGAATCATAACGAAATCAATGACCGATAGACTGGCTTTTTCAGGCCAGTACACCTTTCACATAGGTACACCAGATCCAGAAATGAGGCGACTTGCGTCCTGGATGCTGACTATTGAACCGAATAGAAAACGGCTTGCAAAATTAATACCAAAGATTTGGAAACGCCATGGACGAGAAGATTTGAAACTCGTAGGACTTCTTTTAGCCAATATGTCAGATGAAGAACTCGAAGAAGATGGGTGGACTATACTCCTTCAACTCATTCAAGATAAGATTGCAGTTGAAGCATTTCTTGAAATTTCAGAAGAATTAGTGCGTGGCGGGCGAAACCTTCCAGATGATTCTTGGATAATCGATGCATCCAAGCAAAGCAAAACGTGGTTTCAACTCATGATATTGATTCTTTCAATCGATGAAAGCCGATGTTTGAAACATCTGGAATTAATTAAGACAGCACCGCAGGGGGGCGAACTCTTTGAACGAATTCGTAACCGCCTTTTAGAGCGAATATCTTGATGACCTTGATGGCCATGGAACATCATGGCCGAGCGGTTCTTGCCGACAGAAGACCCTGTTCTTGAGCAGGTTCTCACATGGACGGTGGAACGAGATGCTCGTGATGTTCGCAGGCTCCTTGAATGGCTTCCTCAAGCACGCTCAAGTCGAGAACGACAAGCGCTTCTCGACCGTGTTCGAGATCTCTTAGATGAACTTGAACAGGCAATGAGTGCCCTTGACGAACTTGTGTGAGCAAAATGTCCTGTACATGCATTATTCTTGCTGGTGGCAGGAGTTTGCGTATGAAAGAAGACAAAACCCTTCTTTTTGATAATGTAAATCAACTGTATCATCGGTTAACAGAATTAGGATTTCCAACAATTATTGCTTGTGGAAGTAAAGAGAGGATGAGTCTGTTTGATGGAACATGCATACCAGATACCGATGATATCGATTCACTTCCAAAAGTGATCAAATCTTTTGTGGACTCTATCGAAGGAGAGATTCAGTTTTTCCCTTGTGATATGTATCTTCTTTCGACAGAAGCAATCCTATCCATTCTTCATCAGCAGCCAGGCGTACCCGTTGATCATAATGGAAGGGAACAATATACACTCTCGCGTACATTTTCTGGTTGGAACCCAGCCTCAAAGCCAACGCTGCGGGAGATGTTTGCGACATTTCCACGAAATGATATGGGTGAATACGGAGCCGAATTAACGAATTTTAATCATCCAGAACAACTTCGCGCCCTGAACAAATCGAATCAATAATTTTTGGATAAAGGCGATGTTCTTCCACCTGCACTCTCTTGGCAAGAACGCCACGGGAATCATCATCAAATACAGGAACTCTACACTGCCCTAGTATCGTTCCAGAATCCATTCCAGAATCTACGACATGCACTGTGCAGCCGCTGACTCGAACCTTACTTGAGAGAACATCAGAATGGGCATCTGCTCCGGGAAAGGCAGGCAGAAGCGATGGGTGAATATTGAGGATTCTAGGATAGTATGCAGACACAAAATCTTCAGATAGGATTCGCATGTAGCCCGAGAGGATTATGATTTCTGCATCGTAGTTTTCGATATGCCTCATTATCCGTCGTTCTTGTTCAATTCTTCTTTCTTGTTTAGGGAGCGAGAGGTCTAAACTTTCAATCTCAACAGGAATACCATGTTCCCTTGCGAACTCTATCCCCCCCGCATCCTCTCTATTTGTTATACTAAGTACGGTTTTATGCATACAGTTCTTATTTCTCTGATGTTGAAATAAAGCGTTTGCACCAGTTCCCGATCCTGAGAAGAGAACAGCAATCCGTATTGGATTTTTAGGCGTCCCAATACGTGGAATGAGAGGTGCGCCTACCATGTTATCGCTAAGCCATGTATGATTTGAGGCCTTCGTATTTCTTACGGGTTCGCCCCATTACTTATGAGTAATCAGCGACCGGCTAAATTTGAGCAAGTGGTCATATGAGTTCTTCGGAAGCGAACTCCACCTCCCCTCTTTATCTCGACATTGAAGGTAAATCCGATGAGGAGATATTAGAGAACATTCTCGATTTACACAAGCCATCTCGAAACTTTTTAGTTCGATGGGTTTGGAACGTACTCGGTATAATTTTCGTAATTTTCGCAGCTATTGGAACGGTAGTTCCGGGGTGGCCAACAACTTCGTGGCTTGTAGCAGCAGGATTTTGTTTTGGCCGTTCTTCCCGACGAATGTTCCGTTGGCTTTTGACAAACAGACTGTTTGGAAACGCATTACTCGAGTACTACAAGGCTGGAAAAGCCCTCCCACTCCACTCAAAGATTATCATTATAGGAATCATTTCAGTCGTGTCAGGAATATCAATCTGGACTGTTACGAAACTAGGAGATCCTGGATTTGGTCAAACGACTATTGCCCTCGTTGCTTTAATTGGGATTTGGTTTGTGGGTTGGAAAGTTCCAACAATTGAGTTAGTAGCACACCCGAATTAGAGTTCTTTCAAATGGGCTGCGAGTCGGTCTGCGACTGCGATTCCAACTCCGCTGCATGTTGCCGTTCCACCAAGGTCGTAGGTCAATGATTTCCCATCTTTTAGGTGCTCAGCAACACTTTGGTCGATGAGTTTCGAGACATGAAGTAAATCGTCATCATTTGAACGTCGAGCAAGCCAATCCAACATCATCTGAATGGAATTGATACTCGCAATTGGATTGACTTTGTTCAATCCTGCATGCTTTGGTGCTGAACCGTGAACAGGTTCGAAGAATGCATGGTTATCTCCAATGTTCCCAGATGCGGCCATCCCCATTCCTCCTTGAAGGACAGATGCAAGATCAGTTGCAATATCACCAAACATGTTCGATGTAACAACAACATCGTAGTGTTCTGGGGTTCGTGTGAGCCATTGTGTGAATGCGTCAATATATCCGTAATCACGTACAATGTGAGGATATTTATCTGCAATTTTGTCGTAAGATCTACGGAACAGTTGACATCCACGTGTCACGTTGCTCTTATCGATGCATGAAACTCTATTCACGTTATCAATAGGAGCTCCATTCCGAGTCTCAGCAATATCAAAACCCATCTGAATCAATCGTTCTGATCCATGTGAAGAAATTGGGCGAGGATCGTATGCGATCTCTCCTTGTAAGCCAGGAAACTCAATTGAAGGAGGTTCATATCCCTCAAGTCCCTTAGCACGTTGTGCACTTCGGTGGAGGAGAGAATGGTACAGTCCTTCGGTGTTTTCTCGAAGAATAACCATGTCAACGAGATCAGGATCCCAAATATTTGTGAAACGACCATGAACCTTGTGTGGAACGCCTTCATACAAGCGAATTGGTCGAACATTTGCATACAGATCAAGTCCGCTTCGCATACCAAGAATTACTGAACCTCCGGCAAGGTCACCATTTGGCAAACGCGCACCAGGTTGGCCAATTGCTCCCATGAAAATAGCATCTGCTTCGTCTCGACAGAAGTCAAAAGAACCCTCAGCCCATTCTTCTCCAGTATCAAGATAATGTTGGCCACCACATTGAATTACGGTTTGTTCAAAACCATGATTTGTGTGTTGTTGAATGGTATCAAGAATGCGCTGCGCTTCTATGGCAACTTCCTTTCCAGTGCCATCTCCCGGAAGGACTGCAATCAGATGGTCGCTCATGAACCTTCGAAGTACCAATAGCATATGAATGAGACGCTTTCTGTTTAATGAACGGCGGTTTCAATCAATGTCTGAATAAGCGGTGGCCTGTAAAGAGCATTGAAATTCCCATTGCATCTGCAGCATCGATGACTTCCTGATCACGAATTGAACCGCCTGGTTGAACAATGGCAGATGCTCCAGCCATAGCGGCCTGTTCTAAACCATCTGCAAATGGGAAGAAAGCATCGCTCGCAAGAACACAATCCTTCGCTTTCTCTCCTGCTCGTCTAGCTGCAATTCGAACTGCTTCGACTCTGCTCGTTTGCCCCGGGCCAATGCCTACAGTCGCAAGGCCTTGAACCATGACAATTGCATTTGATTTGACTTGTTCACAAACACGCACAGCAAATTTCATTGAGTCGATTTCTGATTGGGTCACTTGTTTCTTGGTCACAGTCTTGGCAGAAGCCCAATCGATTATTGGGGGTTCCTCGGTTTGAACAATCCATCCGCCTTCGATTGGCTTTAGAACCCGTTCTCGCATCAATGGAGCAAGACGATTTTGAGGTGATTCGATTGTAAGGAGGCGACGGTTAGCCTTCTTCATGATGTATTCTTTAGCATCATCAGCGTATCCTGGAGCGATGAGAACTTCAATGAACAGTTCAGACATTGCTTGCGCTGTTTCGAGTGTGACGACCTCGTTGAAGCAAATAATAGAGCCAAATGCAGATTCAGGATCACTTGCTAGGGCATCTTTGAATGATTGAACCTGTGTTGCTGAAAGTGCTACTCCACATGGATTGTTATGTTTTACAATCACACACGCATGAGGCGTATCAGGCCATTCATTTGTCGATAAAGAACGACATAATCGAAGCGTAGCATCAGCATCGGAGTAGTTGTTGTAAGACATTGCCTTACCCCCTTCAACATGTGCAGTTACAAGCGTAGAATGGCTGCCAATCGCTTCGTTTGAAACATAAATTGATGCGCTTTGATGAGCATTTTCACCGTATCGCAGAGATGACATTTTGTTCGCAGATGCAAGAAGAGTCGCATGATGTCGCTTTGCTTGTTCTTCTACATCATCATAAGATTCAGGCAGACCATTCCAACGGGAATGGAGTGTATTGGCAATAGCAACATCGTATGAAGCGGTATGTTCGTATGCTTGTAAAGCAAGCGCCTTTCTTCGCTCAATCGGTACGCCATCTGGCTTACCATTCGCTTTTCTAAGGTCGTCTAAAATAGAATCATACTCATTCGGATTACAACAGACGATGACATTTGCGTGATTCTTTGCAGAAGCACGGACCATTGTGGGGCCTCCAATATCGATCATCTCTAACAACGAATCATCAACGAGAGGAGGATCTTGCGCTGCTGCCATTGTAAATGGATAAAGATTGCATGCGACGAGGGTAATCGGCGTATAACCCAAATCCTCCATTCCTTGACGGTCCGATTCCTGCTGCATACGAGCAAGAAGTGGACCATGAATCGCAGGATGCAATGTTTTTACTCGGCCATCAAATATTTCTGGATGTTCAGTGACATCTGTTACACTCTTGACTTCAAGTCCCGCTGTCTTTAGAGTTCGAGCAGTACCACCAGTTGAGATGATTTCAAATCCTAATTCAGATAGGCCAGTTGCGAATTCTACAATTCCTGTCTTGTTCCATACACTCAATAATGCGCGAGGTTTTTCCGAGTCCATGTCAGCACCCGTTATCAGACTCTATTGCATCCACGTTATCAAGCATGTGATGAGAACATTTGCTTAGTCGCCCCGAGAAGAGATGACTTGGTCGACCCTAAGCAGTCCACAGGTTGTCTCTACTGCTGCTTGTAAGGCGTGCGACAAGGTGGCAGCGGGAATTAACACACCACCGATTTCACCGATTGATCCGTCCTTGGTTACACCAAAATCAACAGACTCATTTCGATGAGCTGCTCTCAGTTTGAGAAGAGTATCAATCTGATCTTTTCCTGCATTACTTGCTAATGCAACCGGGATTGACTCAAGAGCTCGAGAAAATGCTTCAATTGCTAATCGATGACGTCCAGCAGTAGCTTCTGCTAATTCTCGTAGATGAAGCGCCGCTGCAATATGGAAGGCCCCTCCTCCGAGAAGAACCCCACCGTCCCCAATAACGACTTCAAGAGAACGAAGCCCATCGTACATTGCTCGAACATACTCTTCCGTAGCAACACCTTGCCCACCTCCGACATCAAGTGTAACCAATCCAGCAGTCTCTCCAACGTCAACAATGAGTCGAGTTCGTCGACCATCCTCGCGTTCTGAGACCTCGATTTTTGCCGCTGAAAGAGAGCCGAGTGATGAAGCATCAATATCGTCCAGGTGATTGGTGAGTGTTGCATTTGTAGCAGATGCTAAATCTTCTATTCCAGCATCTTCCATCATCCCTACGAGGAGAATTCCTTCATCAAAACAAGCATGTTTGATACGATCATCGATTGCTTTTGATGTGAAAATCGCTTTAGCTCCTGATGAGACGAGGGCTTGTATTTTCTTTGAAAAAATCGCTTCTTCAGCATCAAGGAAAGCAAGCATTTGCTCAGGACGTTCGATTTCAATCTCAGCGTCTCGCTTGGATTGTTCAACGGTTAGAGGGCAAGTCAGGGCAAGAACGCCGGACAGTTCCTTAATCTCTGGGACACGTTCAGAATCAAACTTCTGTTCAATAACCATTCCTTTGATCAGCACAGTGTCTTGTAAACTATCTCGTCCTCTTTTTACCATACGAATGTGTTCCGCTCGAACCGGTTTTCCAGATTCCCGTACAGTTTCCATTGCTTCAACGAGTAATTTAGCAAGTTCGATGCCTCCAGATTCTGCCGATTTCCCAACCATTGCAGTCTGAGCAACAACTGAAAGCCTTTCAGCATCAGAAACGTGTATTTTTCGTGCATCTAAGATGTTGAGAATTTCGTCTAAAGAGTGCTGAAATGCTTCTACAAGAACCAAGGGATGAATGCCACGTTCGAGCAACCTTCCTGCTTCTCGCATCAGTTCACTTGCAAACAGAAGACATCCTGTAACACCATCGCCACAAGCATTTTCTTGAGATTCTGCAAGTTGAACAAATGCTTTTGCAGCCGGATGTTTAACAAGGAGTTCAGAAACAATCTTCGCACCATCATTGGTGATTGCATTCTCTCCATTTGTCTTGTACATCATTTTGTCAAGACCATTTGGACCATACGTTCGTCGCAAGATGTCTCCAAAAGCAACTGCTGCTCCTACGAGTTTCTGAGTAACGGCAATACCGCTTGTAACCGAAGTCGTCGGACGAACGATAACCACAGGTGCGCGACCTGAACCATCATCTTGTTGCGCCATGTATTGTGCGTTGCACCATTCTTCAAGAAGTCTCCTTCTCAACGGCGGCGTCCTTTACGAGATTTTTTTGACCGGCCATGTTGCTCATATGCCCTGCTTTGGTACGCCCTTCGATCCTGATCATCAT
>QQSG01000040.1:1518-4348 GCA_003602665.1 Candidatus Poseidoniales archaeon | reverse complement strand
GCGTAAACTGTTGCTGAAGCATCGCTTGTGAAACGGACACGAACATTGACTCCAGCCCATTGACGGATTGTATGAACTAACTGTTTTTGAGCAAGTTGCTGAACAGGCCGTTGCTGATTCCTCTCCGTTACAGGAACGACAGCCAACTCTGATCCAAATGCAAACATTTCGTGTGTGACGTTCCCACTTGGGAATTCCACAACTTCGATAACAGGCCGAGCCAATTCTTCTTGCATTCCAGAAGGTGGTTTTACGGTCATTCGTAATTCAAGCACTTGCTGTATCTTTCCAGCTTCTACATGCAAGACAGTATCGAGAACTTGAGAAACAAGTCCGAGTTCAACTTTTCCGATGAGTCGTTGAATTGCTTCCAGCGCAGAGTTTGCGTGCGTAACTCCGAGTAAACCAACTCCAGCGAGACGTACATCAGCAAAAATCTCGAAATCTCTGGCTCTTCGTACCTCATCGAAAATAACGAAGTCTGGGCGAACTAGGAAAATAATCTCCGCAGTTTTCTCAAGATCTCCTTCAAGCGGAGCGTATTGTGTAATTCGATCTGCAAGTTGTAAATCACGAGGTGCTTCCATTGTTTTGACCATTGCACCTATATCTTCGTCAAGATACTCTGCTATCGCTTGAGCAAGAGTCGTCTTCCCTGAACCAGGACGTCCGCAGATGAACACTCCACGGTGGTGGTCGGAAAGTCGTTCAATAATTTTGGAATCAAGATCGTAATCAGAAAGAGATAATTTCGCAACTGGGCGAACGAGCGTAATTTCTCTTGCATCAGAGAACGGTGGACTTGCACAGGTAATTCGCAAATCTCCTAACTGGAGGACACGGCAACCCTTACGGTCGATTTCTAGGAAACAATCACTACGGTGTTGATTCATCTCAACAATCGATCCAAGTTCTTCTTGTAATGATTCGATTCGAAGGTTATCCCAATCATCCTCAGTTTCAATCTCTACAAGTTCCAACTGGCCAATTGTGCCTCTTTTTACACGAGGCGGACAATCAGCCTTGAGGAAAATAGTGTGAACATCCACATCAAGTAGATTCTCGAGATGGTCGGGGAGATCCGGATGCTCGCCATGCTTCGCCATGATTAGAAATTCCTTGTGGAGGCATTTGACCCTTCGCCTACTTATGCAGTAGGATTACCGGGTTCAAGCATTGCAAAAGTCCACCAAACGTATGCCATGGTGCAGATACTTCCAATAATTGAACCAACTAATGGGAAATCATACATTGCGATACACCAGTAGGTTAGTCCCGCTGTAACAACTGCAAAAGTGAGGATATTGAGAACGCCGCCGTTCCCCATCCCGCTGAACTTGACAGCAGTATCGTATCTCGATGCACCCCAGATCAATGCAACGATACATGACAGGATTGCAAAAGCAGTTGCTCCGTCAAAGACGGAATCTTGAACAATCCAAGTTGCAACTGAGGAAATACCAACTCCTGCAAGAAGCCAAAGCATGACTCTTTCTGGGCTCATATTCCACTCCAAACCGCATCATCTCTTCAATTCTCGTGAAGTCTCGACTCCTTGAGAAGCCAATTTCAAACGTGCCTGTTCTATACAATCAATTGTTCTTAGAATCGATCCAGTCGAAGCAGCTATCGCCGTTTTAGAATCGAAGGTCAAGAAATCTACAAGTTGTCCATCGAGTGGGGCTTGATCGCCATCAACAGCTACATGTTTATTTTCTCCGTCTTGAATAATTACGTACGAATCATGTTCACTTAACCGAACAAGAGCAATCCCATTGGAACCATGAACCCGAAATTCAGAAACGTTTTCTTTACGCCCCCATCCTACTTCTATTTCCACCTCAACTTGATATGGAAATTCAAGACAGAGTCTTGAGTATCGTTCATCGCCGACGACGCTTGAGATGGCCATTGGGGATTGTTCACTGAGCAATAATGTAGCAATATCGAGTCCATGGATTGCTAAAGAATCCAGACAATTTGATTCAGGATCTCCATCTCTTGGTGTCAATCGATTATACTCTATTCGTTCAATAGCGCCAAGTTCGCCTAAACGAATTTTTGAATGAAGATCTTGGACACATGGATGAAATCTCAAAAGAAAGCCGGTTTTCAAAACCTTTCCATTTTCAACAGAAATAGACACGAGCGATGAAGCAGAATCGTGTTGTGGAGAAAGTGGCTTCTCCACCAATGCATGAACTCCTTGTTCAAGAAACATCTTTCCAAGAGAATAATGTGTGTTGTTTGGAGTTGCGACAATTACGGCATCCAGCCGATGTTCTTCGACAAGGGATTCAGCCTCGTCGTGGACGATGTATCCTGCTTGGCGCAGGGATTGAGCAAGTATCTTGTCGTTATCACACGCCACGAGATGTTCAATGTCGAGATGATCTTGAAGCCGTTCTAAGGCCTTAAGATGGCGAGAGCCCCATCTTCCACAGCCAACGACAGCAACTCGTAGTGACACAGTTATTCCTAAGCCATTCAGCAATTGAGGTTTGGCTTATCGCCACAGAGCTCAATATACAGCGTAATAATCAGGCTTTTCGATGTCAAAGGCTACGACATCTGTTTGTTCCATACTATCGAGATTATGAACAGTAATCCCAGCGCCCGAGATTGCATAGATGAAATCACCCATGAAGATTGTACGACGAATATTTTGCTCGCCACCCCACCAATAATTACTCTCCTCAGAATTGACCAGAGACGAGTGATTGATTTCTCCATGAATTAACATGTCTCCAGTGCTTTCATTGACATTGACCAAGATCGCCTTTGATACGTATTCATAGTGCCATGAGTATTCTCCATTGGTTGAATCATC
>QQSG01000040.1:765-1372 GCA_003602665.1 Candidatus Poseidoniales archaeon | reverse complement strand
TTGCTTCCTGAGGGTCGGTGATGTTGCTAATGTCAAAAGTTGAAAGGCGAGTGTTCGACCAGTCTAACCCTAATCCATCTTCACCAGCTGGACCCATTCCGATTGTAAGCAACATGTCTTCGTTAATTGGGTGGATGTATGTTGATACACCTGGTACCTTCAATTCTCCAAGAATTGTAGGATTCATTGCATCTGACAAGTCGATTGTCCAAAGTGGGTCGATGTTTCTGAAGGTAACGAGGTAAGCCCGGTCTTCGACAAATCGAGCGGACCAGATTCGTTCTGTTTCTGCAATTCCATCGAGTCGACCATACTCTTGCAGTATTGGCTGGTCAGTTTTCGGATCGACCCCACGAACAAGAGTGATGATGGATGAGGACATTGGTTCCGGATCATCCATCCACCATCTGTTCCATTGGCCGACAGTTGTTGCAATTCTGAGAACCCCTTCGTGTTCAGAGATGCTGAATTGGTCAAGAATTGTCCCATCAATTCGCCCTGAACCTGTGTATGTTGTGGTACCCGGGACAGAAATATCGAATGTATGGATGTTGGTCTGTTCCATGACTTCATCTTGGCCCCAGAACCACCACCAATCCCATGAATT
>QQSG01000040.1:0-710 GCA_003602665.1 Candidatus Poseidoniales archaeon | reverse complement strand
ATGTGATCGGATTCGAATGAAAACGAATCTGAGAAGAGGTCCAGAGAAAGAATGTTGGTAAATCCGCGACTAAAACCATCGAGCGGTTTTGCGAAGTTTTGACACTTCTCTGAACGCATATCATGTTCAACAATCGTTCCATCTTTTCTCTCGTAGATTTTTGGTATGAGGTCCTCTAAATCAAGAGAATTTAGCGCTTTACCGTTTTCAACAATCGTTTCGTAAGCGATAACTTCGCGGAATGCTCTTCGATTATCTTCATCTCGATAATCTAATTCCCAATACTCACTTGGCATATTGAGCCAACCTGTTAGGCCGGGGACATCAAGCCAAGAATGAGTAACTGCTCTAATTGAACCATCAATTTCACGTGCATCAACATTGTACCCCTCAAGATACAATTCCCGAATAACTTCTGGTTCTGCACGATTCGTAATATCGTATGTTGTGAATTTCGTCATGGATGAAGAACGCCATGAATTGTAACCATCGTCCCATTGCAAGAGTTTGTACAACTCATCATCTTGGTCAGTATTCCAAGGCGAGTAGCTTGAGAGAACAATCAAGCGATCACCATCAAGCATCATTGAAATCGGCTGGCCTTCAATACTAACATTCGATGTAAATTCTATTTCTCCGAATTCGGGAACTGTAAGGATTGACAATGTACTCCCCTGAAGGACGTAGATGTAGTATCCGTCTGTTTTGAT